>DNMB01000197.1:0-3388 GCA_003489485.1 Chitinophagaceae bacterium
AGCCACTTAGTGATATCCTTGCTCATGGGCTCGGTGCGGGGCGAAAAGGTAGCGATCAGCTCTCCTTTTTCATCGAGCAGAAATTTTCCAAAGTTCCAACTGACAGGGTCATTGAAGTCCTTGGCCTTGGCCTGCTCTTTTAAATATTTATACAGGGGATGGGTGTCGTTCCCTTTGACCGAGATCTTCTCGGCCATCGGAAAGCTCACACCGTAGTTGCGTTTGCAGAAATCGCTGATCTCTTCGTTGCTGCCGGGCTCTTGTCCCATAAAATTGTTGGCCGGAAAGCCCACGATCACCAACTTTTTGCCATAGGTCTTATAAAGTTGCTCGAGCCCTTCGTACTGAGGGGTCAACCCACAGCGAGAAGCGGTATTTACGATCAAGATCTTTTTGCCCTTGAAATCAGAGAAGTGGATGTCTTTTCCTTCGAGACCGGGTACGGTAAAATCATAGATCGATCCGGCCGATAAGGTAAGCAGACTCATAAGAAAGGTGATGATAAGTTTCATGGTGATAAATTTCTGTTACAATAACAACTCAGCGATAAAAAAGTTATGCTTGTTCTCAAAGGTCGTAACTGTGCTCATAATGAGCCTTATAATGCGGAGATGCACAAAGTGGCTACGCTGACCTCAACACCGGGAATCGCTGCCAGCAGTGACCCGCATGATTCGAGCGTGGCGCCCGTTGTCAGTACGTCGTCTACCAACAAGACTCTTTTATTACGGAGCCGGTGCGGGTGGTCGATGCCGTATTGGGAGCGGCTGTTCTCCCATCTTGCTGTGCGGCCTAGTCGGGTCTGGCTTACGTTCATACTCTTTCTAAGCAGTACGCCTTCGATTACCGGCAGATCCAATTGCTGTGCTATCCCCTTGCAAATAACGGCTGCCTGGTTATAGCCCCGTTGTCTTATTTTTTTGGGATGCAGCGGAACCGGTACCAGCGCCTCTATGTTCCACCTACTGCTGTTTTTCAGTTGTTCACCCAGCAGAGATCCCAATTGTGTTGCGAGAGCTTGTTGGTGTTTATATTTAAATTGATACAGGAGTTGTTGCATCAGCGAATCTCTGTTCAAATAGAATCCGGCATGTGCTGCGAAAAAGGGCAAACGCCCCCAGAGTAATCTCTCGGCGGGGTTATCTTTTATATCGACAAACCCTGTGGCCGGTAACTCGCTCAGACAATACCAGCAAATCGAAGAATCTTGTTTGAGTTTATCGGAGCCGCATCCTGCGCAAGTGTGTGGATAGAATAGTTGCCCGATCGCCTGACCAAGCGCTGAGATGGAATGCATACTATCAGAGAAACTTTCAAGGGCCTAAAACAAATAACGGTAGACGTCTTCTACTCTGGCCATGGTCACTACTTCTATGCCACGGTCTTTTTGATTTTTCTTGGAGCCACCCTCCTTTTGATTATAACGAGACACGATAATTTTTTCGAATCCCAGCTTGGCTGCCTCTGCAATACGCTGGTCGATGCGGTTCACGGCTCGTACCTCTCCGCTCAGTCCTACCTCGCCCGTAAAACAAAGTCGCGGTGACAAGGCCACGTCTTCGTAAGACGAAAGCAGTGCACACAGAACGGCCAGATCGATCGAGGGGTCCTCTACTTTTAAACCACCCGCAATGTTCAAAAACACGTCCTTGGTGCCGAACTGAAATCCTCCTCTTTTTTCCAACACGGCCAGTAGCAGTTGCAACCTTCGCAGATCGAAACCACTTACGGTGCGTTGCGGCGTTCCATAAACAGAAGGAGTAACCAGCGCTTGTACCTCTATCAGTAAAGGTCGCATCCCTTCCATGGTGGCTGCAATGGCAATTCCACTCAATTGTTCGTCTTTTTGCGTCAGCAGGAGCTCGCTTGGATTCAGCACCGCTCTCATACCCGTGTCGTTCATCTCATAGATCCCTAACTCGGCTGTGCTGCCAAAACGATTCTTAAGAGTACGCAAGATGCGGTAGGTATAATGACGATCGCCTTCGAACTGTAAGACCGTGTCGACCATATGTTCGAGCATCTTGGGTCCGGCGATCTGCCCTTCTTTTGTAATGTGTCCGATCAGGAATACAGGTGTATTGGTCTCTTTGGCAAACCGCTGAAACTCGGCGGCGCATTCCCTGATCTGAGAGATCGAACCGGGCGACGCGTCGATATGCGGTGTTTGCAGTGTCTGTATCGAATCGACGATCAGTAGCTGCGGTTTCAGCTTTTTTATTTCTTGAAAGATGATCTGCGTGTTGGTCTCGGTTAGCAAATAAAATTGCGAGTTCGTTGTTTGCAGCCTATCGGCGCGCATCTTGATCTGCTGCTCACTTTCCTCTCCACTGATGTAGAGTACGATCGTATCCTTTAGCCCCAACCCATTTTGCAAGAACAAGGTTGATTTGCCGATGCCGGGTTCGCCGGCCACCAGCACCAAACTGCCGGGTACGATGCCACCGCCCAGTACCCGATTTAATTCAGTGTCGGAAGTAATGATCCTTTTTTCCTCACTGCTTTTGACCGCATCGAGCGTAGTGGTGCGACCGGTTCTTTTATCGCCACCCAATTCTTTCCAATCAATAAAATCTTTTGATTTGTCCTTTTGCACCAGCTCTTCTACAAAGCTGTTCCAGGCACCGCATCCGGGGCATTGCCCGATCCATTTGACACTCTCGTGCCCGCATTGTTGACAAAAAAAACTGCTCTTAGTCTTACTCATCTCTATAAAATGCAAAGGGCCAATCTTTCGACTGACCCTTTACTTACTAACCCATTAAATTCTATTGCTAAATTAGCGAGGAGGGGGGGATATTAAAAATTAAATTTGCCGTTTGTGTATAACTTTTCTGTTAAAGTTTTTGGCTGCCAGGGGCTGCCAAAGGAGGTTATTTTAATTTGTAATTAGTTGAATATGATTGTATTATATATTTTTAGCGAGACCCTCTAAAAAGGTAACCCCACCTTGACCCAAGTAATTTTCCCCTTCTTGTCTGACAAAAAGACTTGAAAAAATGGGCTGATCAGACTGGCTATAAATTTGTTGTAATATTGGGTATTAAATCAATCCATTTTAATCCATGACGAACGAAATCATGCTTATTTCCCTCTTATTTCTGGGAATCAGCTTTCTGGTATCTTCTATCTTAAAGGGTAAGTTCACCCGTTACAGCAAGCAGCCACTATCTAATGGCCTGTCCGGCAAGGAGATAGCTGAAAAAATGCTGCGCGAGAATGGTATTTACGATGTGAGTGTGACCTCGGTAGAGGGGTTTTTGTCCGATCACTATAATCCGCTCAATAAAACCGTTAACCTGAGCCCCGACGTATACCATGGTACCAGTGTTTCGGCCGCAGCCGTGGCTGCACACGAATGCGGACACGCTGTGCAGCATGCTACCGC
>DNMB01000197.1:3760-5595 GCA_003489485.1 Chitinophagaceae bacterium
GCCAATATCGTTAACTGGATCCTCATGGCCGGGGTTATTCTGCTGGCCACTACCAATAATGCTACCGTGTTACTAATCGGTATCATCGTAATGTCGGTGACCGTACTGTTTAGTCTGGTAACCTTGCCCGTTGAGTTCGATGCCAGCAAGCGTGCATTGGCCTGGCTCGATCGTACCAACATCACCAACTCCGAAGAGTACCCCATGGCCAAAGATGCGCTTAAGTGGGCCGCTACCACGTATGTGGTCGCCGCACTCGCTGCCGTGGTAACGCTCATTCAGTACGTGATGATCTTCTTGAACAGTCGGGAGCGGTAAGGGTATTGAATCTTGGTAAGATAAGACTCATGACTGGCTTAATTGCTTGGTTACTTTTTCTATAGTTTTATTGATAAATGGGAAATAGATAAGCCCCCAAAGAGGGGTTGACTTAAACTTAATTGTCTTTTTTTCTTTCTGATTATAGATTACCGGAATTTCTAAGGCAGCCCATTTAATTTTGGGTGTTTGCTCGCAAAAAGCAATTCCTTCGTCATCAACGGACTCTCCTTTCAATATGGCTATGGATATAATGCCACTTTGTATTCCTCTTGGCCACCCTCTCGCGTGTTCCATGGAGTATTTTAAGCAACCATTTGAAAACTCCTCTAGCAATCGCGCATCTATTTTTTTATTGCTATTGCCAATAAAAATAAAAAGGTTCATTTGGGTAGCCATCCAGCGCCACTTGAATTTCTTTATGTAACCGATTTCGCAGCTTATTTCGCTTATTTCGGCATCTCGGATAGAGATACTTTCTTTTTTATAAAGTTCTTTTAGAATCATATAAGATTTTAATGTGACGATCTAGCAGTTTAATTTTTCAGATATGTAAAGTATAATTAGTGAGTTGGATTATTCTCACGACAAATTCTCCAGCTTGAAACAACCCCTTGTTGGCAAGAAATAAGTTGAGCCCAGGCTCCTGCAATGAAAGTACTCATAGATAGGCTTATTCCTGTACCAAAACCACCCGAAAAAACAATAGTAATACCTGTTCCAGCCAGAATTGTGATAATTTCAATAACATACTGGTTATGGCAACTTGTCATCCCAGCCGCATAAGCCTGAGAGCATTGGTCTCCGTTAAGTAATTCTCTGTATGTAATGGGATGCTCGTTGAAATAGGCTTGCATACTGCCCTGCAACAGCTCTGTAGCCTCCTCTTTGCTTACATTATTGAAAGCTTCATTTTTTGAAACCAGATCAGCGACCAAACCGGGTAGTTTATTGAAATTACTAAAAAGTTCCTTTGAATTGGGGATTCCGTATTTTTCAAATATAGCTAGCGCCTCTTCTGCGCGTGACGCTGTTTTTAATTCTTGCAAAAGACCGTTTAGTGCAGGCTCGCTTAGAACACTGGCGTTTGCATCGTTTATAACCGCTACTTTACGTAAAGTTTCTGCCATCTTGATAAAGTTCTCATCAGTAAGGATAGAGGAAATAGGCCTTGCACTTTGATCATTTACTTCTGCCTTGTATATATTACTTTTTGTATAATGAGGTCCTTTCTCATTATCACTAACACTATTTTTGGAACAGCCAATAAAAAGAAATGCTGAAATAGCGATATATCGAGAACAGAAAAATACCTTTCGCATAGAATTCAATTTTAATAATTGAAGTTCATGCAATAAGAAATGAATGGCTGTAGAAAATCCTTGATTTTCTTGTCTTTTTTCTCCTAGAATGATGCGTAGTTCTACTAAACCACAAAGTGGTTTTCCGATTGAGGTTTGGAGAAAATACTAGCTGTGCAATTAGCTGAAAAGCTTGATCTCTTCTTCGTTCTTATC
>DNMB01000099.1 GCA_003489485.1 Chitinophagaceae bacterium
CCAATGCGTACGGTCTCGATTTTGGGAGCAGCGTACCCGCACATATTAAATGCAGGTGCGGTCTTTTGAAATTGAGCGGCTCTTTCCATTTGCTCGTCGCTGGCTCCCAATAAGGGATAGGCGCCGGCAAGGGCCGTGCCGCTCAGTGCGAGTTGTTTCAAGAAATTTCTTCTGGCAGTAGGCATAGCAAGTAATTAATCATTTAACATATCGGGTCGGCGAGTTCTTGTACGTTCAAGGGCTTGTTCGTGTCGCCACTCTTCGATGAGTCGGTGATTGCCGCTCAGCAGAATATCCGGCACCTTCCATCCTCTGAATTCCTCGGGCCTTGTATAGACAGGAGGCGATAGTAATTGATCTTGAAACGAATCGGTCAGGGCCGAGGTCTCATCATTGAGTACACCGGGAATAAGTCTTCCGATGGCATCGACCACTACTGCAGCGGGTAACTCTCCTCCGCTTAGTACATAATCTCCGATCGAAATTTCGCGGGTTACAAAATGATCTCTAATGCGCTGATCGATCCCTTTGTAGTGACCACAGATCAGCAGTAACCTTTTTTTAAGCGAGAGCTGATTGGCCATGGGTTGATCGAAGGTCTCTCCGTCGGGGGTTAAGAAAATGATCTCATCGTATGCGCCCTTTGCGCAGAGCGCTTCGATCGCATGGGCCAGCGGTTCACACATCATGACCATGCCTGCGCCACCGCCGTATTGGTAATCGTCTACTTGCCCATACTCATTCACGGCCCATTGTCTGAGCGGATGCACTGCAACGGTAAGCAGTCCTTTTTCTTGCGCCCTTTTCATGATACTGTGCGCAAAAGGACTTTCCAGCAAACCTGGCAAAACGGTCAGGATGTCGATGTGCATACAGCAAATATAACCAGCCGCGGTTGCTCTTGGTGCGGGGGCCATAAAAAAACCCCCGTTGTAGCGGGGGTTCGATAAAGCGATCAACCGGCTATTACGCCACCGGTATGCTATGCGTGTTCTTTGGTTTTTTGGTAGCTGTTTTAGGGATGGTAATTCGCAGCTCTCCACTCTTGTACTCGGCATCGATCTTTTCGGCATTGCAATCTTCGGGTAAACTAAAGGAGCGTGACCAACTACTGTAATTGTACTCTCTGCGATTGTAGCGACCGTTTCGCTCTTCTCTTTCTTCTTTTTCTTTTTCGGCCGAGATGGTCAGCATGTCTTCGGCTGTCTCGACATGAAAGTCTTTTCGGTCCATGCCGGGTGCGGCCAGCGATACGATGTACTCTTTTTCATTCTCACTGACGTTAACGGCCGGAACGTTCATTACGCGGGTCAGTCCCAGGTACTCGTCTAGGGGTGTGCTGAGCATGCGATCGATCCAACCGTTTCCAAAAAGGGAGGGAATGGCGCGGCTGGCTTTTTCTACTAATTGTTTTTCCATGGTATTTGATGTTTTGAATGTGGCGATAATGCAGATTCAAAACTATACCGCAATGGGGCGGGGCTCAATGATAGCTTGCAGTGATTCACTGACAAGTATCAATCCGCAGGCAAAACATCAGGCCAGCTCGGCAAAGTGGTGATGAAAGTGAGGGATGGTCTCGATTCCTTTGAAATAGTTTTCGATATTGTATTTTTCGTTGGGGCTGTGCAAGTTGTCGCTGTCCAGTCCAAATCCCATAAAGACGATCTTGATGCCCAGTTCTTTTTCTAGGATCGAACAAATGGGAATGCTTCCACCCCCTCGAACGGGTATGGGCGCTTTGCCAAATGTGGCCTCGACCGCTTTGGCAGCGGCCAGGTATCCTTTGCTGTCGATGGGCGTCATGTAGGGTTCTCCTCCGTGATGTAACGAAGCCTTTACCTGTACAGAAGGGGGTGCAATAGAAGTAAAGTAGTCCAATAGTTTTTGCGTGATCTTATCTGAAGATTGATTGGGAACCAAGCGGGCAGAGATTTTTGCATAGGCTTTAGAGGGCAGTACGGTCTTGGCGCCCTCTCCGGTGTAACCTCCCCAAATACCGTTGATCTCGATGGTGGGGCGAATGCCGGTACGCTCGTAGGTGCTGTATCCTTTTTCTCCCCAAAGCTCATTGACACCAAGGTCTTGACTGTATTCTTTTTCGCTGTAAGGGGCTTTGTTAATGAGGGCTCTTTCTTCCGGGCCGGCTACTACTACATCATCATAAAACCCAGGTATGGTAATATGATTGTTCTCATCATGACAACTGGCGATCATCTTGGCCAAAATCGTAATGGGATTGGCTACGGCTCCTCCGTAAATACCGCTGTGCAGATCGCGGTTCGGGCCGGTGACCTCTACCTCAATATAACTAAGGCCTCTTACACCTGTATCGAGCGAAGGCGTATCCATGCTTAGCATGGCCGAGTCGCTGATCAAGATCACATCGGCCTTAAGAAGTTCGCGATGGCGGGCTACAAAGGGACCCAGGTTGGGAGAGCCTACTTCTTCTTCTCCTTCGATCAAAAATTTAATATTGGTGCGAAGTGTATTGGTTTGGCAAAGGACCTCCAAGGCTTTTACATGCATGTAGAATTGTCCTTTGTCATCGGCAGATCCTCTTGCAAAGACCTTTCCATCTTTTATGACCGGATCGAAGGGGCCACTATGCCAGAGTTCGAGTGGTTCAGCGGGTTGTACATCGTAGTGACCATACACCAACACAGTAGGAGCCTTTGGGTCCGTGATCTTTTCTCCGTACACGACCGGGTAGCCCTCGGTTGGCATGACCTCGGCACGGTCACAGCCGGCCGCCAACAGGCTGCTCTTTACAGCCTCGGCACAGCGGATCATATCTTCTTTATGCTCCGATTTGGCACTCACAGAGGGGATGCGCAGCAGATCGATCATTTCGTTCAAGAAGCGATCCTTATTTTTTTCTTGGTATTCTTTCCAAAGGGCAGACATGGGATGAATTTATGGTCTTAAAAAATAGAGGGTCAGCAAAGATACAGAGAAGGAGTTGCTCACGTGTCTTTACTGCGCGACTGCGATTGAATGATGGCGGCTTTCGTGAGTGCGTCTTTTCCGAATCGGTCATTGATCTCGTCCATCGTTTGATACAGATGCAGTTTCTCGGCTGTTCTTTCAAACAGACTCATCTGCAAATTGATCGGTACCAGATGGCTGCATCGTACACCTACCAAACGAACGGGTCGGTTGGGTTGATAAAGTTGTTGAAACAAAACTTTGGCCTTCGCAGTGATCACATCATCGAGTGCGGTGTAATCGATGGTCTCTTGGCGAGACACCACTTCGAAATTGCTGTACTTGATCTTGACCGTAATGCATCCGGCGAGTTTTTCTTCGGAACGCACGTCGGCAGCCGTTTCTACGCACAGCGAAACGATCTGCTGTTGCAAATAGACCGGATCGGTATAGTCTTGATCGAAAGTACGTTCGTGGCTGACTGATTTTTGTTCCCACTCCGTGTGGATCTCGGCGCTACCGATGCCTTGCGCTTTTTCCCAAAGAGATTCGCCCCATTTGCCAACATAAGCGGTCAGCACCGGCAGCGGTGTGCGCGCAATATCTTCGATGGTGTATAGGCCTTTGCTTTTTAAGAGCGCCGCGGTTTGTTCACCCACTCCGTTGATCTTATCGATCGAAAGCGGCCAGAGAAATTCTTTTTCTTGTCCGGGGGCTACTTGTAAAAAGCCATTGGGTTTGGCTTGATTGGTGGCCATTTTAGCAATGAAGCGGGCCGAGGCCAGTCCGCAAGAAAGCGGTAGACCGGTCTGTTGCGTGATGTGCTTTCGCAGGTCTTGTGCGAACTGGCTGGCCCCGAAGAATCGATCCATCCCGGTCAGGTCCACATAAAATTCATCGATGCTCGCTTTTTCGAACAGGGGAACTTTTTCAGCGATCAGGTCGGTGACCCAGCGCGAATATTTTCCGTATTGATGTCGGCTTGCATTGGTAACAATGGCCTCTGGACAAAGCTGCAGGGCCCTTTTCATCGGCATGGCCGAGTGGATCCCAAATTTTCTGGCCTCGTAGCTGCAGGTGGCTACCACGCCTCTCTCTATTGAGCCTACCAGCACCGGCTTGCCTCGCAGTGACGGATTGTTGATGAGTTCTACCGATACAAAAAAAGAATCCAGGTCAAAATGGGCAATATAGGGTTGAGGGGTGTTCACGGTCAGCCCAAATAAATATCGAGTAATCCTTCGGGCAGCTGCACCGAAACGGTCTTGGCTTGATGGTCAATGGCAAGTAGGGTAGATTCATTGAGCGGGATCAACACCTCTTTGCCCTTTAGCAGTATTCTGCAGAGCAGTTGTTGGGGTTGCTCTATGACTTCTTCTATGGTCCCAAGTATTTTTTTCGATCCTTCTTCTTCTTCAACGATCTGATAACCCAGTAAGCTGGCCGGGGCCTGTTGGTCGGCATATTGTTTGAATTGCTCTTCGGGTAGCCAGCAAAGTTTACCCACCAGTTGTTGGGCCTTTTCGCGGGTATCGATCTCTTCTAGTAACAGCAGCGATTCTTTTTCGGTAGTGCCTTTGGCCTTGCGAATAAAATAGGGAACGAATGAATCTTTTTTTAATTCGAGAAAGAGTGCAGGAAGTTTTTTGAGATCGGTCTTTTTGCCGAGTTCGTGTTGCAATACCAACTCGCCTTTTAGCCCATGGGCCGCCACTATTTTTCCTAGCTTGAAGTAACTCTTCATACGTTGCAAAGCAAATCAATAACCGGCAGCAAAAAAAATCCCGGCTTGTGCCGGGATAAGTAACGTTGGAAGTACTGAAAAGATTATGCTTCGGTAGCACCCTCTTCGGCAGGGGCCTCCGCAGCTGGAGCCTCTTCGGCAGGGGCGGTAGCGGCTTCTTCGGCGGCTTGCGCTGCAGCCAAGCTGGCAGCAACTTTTGCCTGGCGATTGGCGACAGAGGCAGACATGATGGCCTGACGCTTCTCAGAACGCTTGCGCTGGGTCTCTTCGTTCTTCTTTTTGATTTGGTTGTCGTGCTCAGCAGTCCACTCGGTGAACTTTTGCATGGCAGCGGCCTCATCGAATAATCCTAGGGCAACACCTCTGAGCAAATGCTTCAGATACAACACGCCCTTAAAGCTGAGGATACGACGAACCGTATCGGTGGGGATGGCACCTTTGTTGAGCCACTCCAATGCTTTTTGACGATCCAGCTGAATGGTAGCGGGGATGGTCAGGGGATTGTAGGTTCCTAGTTTCTGGATGAATTTTCCATCGCGGGGAGCTCTTGAGTCGGCTACGACGATGAAGTAGAAAGGTCTTTTTTTAGACCCGTGTCTTTGAAGACGGATTTTGGCTGACATAAATAGAAATTTAACAGCGTTAACAATATGTGTTGTACCCGGTAAAAACCGGGGTGCAAATATAAGCAGGGGCTACCGGATACGCAAGTTTTTTATAAATCGAGGCTATTTTCTCATGCCCGGCATCATTTTGCCAAAAGCTCCCAACTTGTTCATATTCTTCATCATGTCTCGCATCTGGTCGAACTGTTTCATGAAGTTGTTGACCTCTTGGATATCCTTTCCGCTGCCTTTGGCGATCCTTTTTTTCCGGCTCATATCGATCAGGTCGGGGTTCGCCCGTTCGGCGGGGGTCATGGCATTGATCATGGCCTCAACGCCCTTAAAGGAGTTTTCGTCGATATCGATGTCTTTGACCTTGCTGCCTACCCCCGGGATCATGGCGAGCATCTCTTTCATGTCTCCCATCTTCTTCAACTGCTCGAGTTGCATCTTAAAATCGGCAAAGTCGAACTTGTTCTTTCTGATCTTGGCCTCTAGTTTCTTGGCCTCTTCTTCGCTGATCTGCGCTTGGGCTTTTTCGACCAGCGTGGTAATATCGCCCATGCCCAAGATCCGCTGCGCCATCCGTTCGGGATAGAAGATATCGAGGGTATCCATCTTTTCACCATTGCTGGTAAACTTGATGGGTTTGTTGACCGTGTAAGTAATGGATAATGCCGCACCGCCCCTGGTATCGCCGTCGAGTTTGGTCAGTACCACTCCACTAAAGTTGAGTCGGTCGTTGAAGGCCTTGGCGGTGTTGACGGCGTCTTGCCCCGTCATACTGTCGACGACGAATAAGATCTCTTGCGGCTGAACAGCTTCTTTGATACGGCTTACTTCGTTCATCATCGCCTCGTCTACTGCAAGTCTTCCGGCCGTATCGATGATCACCACGTTTTTATTAAGTGTACGGGCCTTGCTCACGGCATCGCGTGCAATGGAGACCGCATCTTGATTGGCAGCATCTATGTAAACCTCTACTCCGATTTGCTCGCCTAGTACTCTCAATTGTTCCATGGCGGCGGGGCGGTATACGTCGGCTGCTACGAGCATGGGGCTGAGTCCACGTTTTTGCTTTAGGTAGTTAGCCAGTTTTCCGCTGAAAGTGGTCTTACCGCTACCCTGCAAACCCGCGATCAAGATGATGGCCGGATTGCCCTTGTCTTGGAGCGGGGCCGCTGTGCCACCCATGAGCGCGGTCAGTTCGTCCTTTACGATCTTGGTCATCAATTGACCCGGTGACACTGCATTGATCACCTTGGCTCCAATGGCCTCTTCCTTGACCTTGTCGGTGAATTCTTTTGCGATCTTGTAATTGACGTCAGCATCCACCAGGGCACGACGAATTTCCTTGATGGTGGTGGCCACATTCAGTTCGGTAATACGGCCCTGCCCCTTGAGGTTCTTAAAGGCGGTTTCGAGTTTTTGCTGTAACGAGTTGAACATAGTGCTTGAAGGGGAGCAAAGATACGGAGCCACCGCCGATCATCGGGTCAGGAAGCTTCGCAGTCTTTTGGAGCGATGCGCATGTTGCAAGCGGGCCAGGGCTTTTTCTTTGATCTGCCGAACACGCTCCCGGCTGATACCCATATCGACTCCGATCTCCTCTAGGCTTTTGGCCAATGGATTTGCGATCCCAAAGTAGGCGCAAAGTATCCGCTGTTGCCGGTCAGTGAGGGTATTTAGCGATCGTTTTATCTCAATTTGCAACGAGGCCTTTCCCTCTAACTCCTGGTCCGCCCGCATAGCCTCTTTGTCTTCGAGCGTGTCGCACAGGCCGGGCTTGTCGGTTTCGTTAGATGGATAATCGATGCTTTGTTGTTTTACGTTCACGCAAAGGCAGGCCTTGATCTCTTCTTCGCTTACGCTCATTGAAGCCGCCAGCTCTTGGGTGGTGGGCTCGCGCTCCAATTGTTGTTCGAGCAGGGCGTAGGTTCGTTGCATGCGCTGCGCACTGCTCACCTTGTTCACGGGTATACGAACGATACGTCCGTGTTCCGCCAGTGCCAGCAAGATCGATTGTCTGATCCACCACACTGCATAAGAAATGAACTTGAATCCCTTGGTCCCGTCGTAGCGGGTGGCAGCTTTTACCAAACCCAGATTACCCTCGTTTACAAGATCACAAAGGGGTAATCCCTGGTGCTGGTACTGCTTGGCTACCGAGATCACGAAGCGCAGGTTGGCACTGGCCAGCCTTTCGGCCGAAAGCTGGCATCCATTCTTAATTTTTTGTGAAAGTTCGGCCTCTTCTTCAGGGGTAATCCGCTCGATACCGGCGATCTCTTGCAGATACTTCTCCAAACTGGGATTGTCTCGGTTGGTGATCGACTTGCCGATCTTTATTTGTCTCATACGCATACAGTAAAATTGGAAGTTCAAGTTAGACGATAGGGTGCCGGACGAGCAAGAGAGAATCCGCTTGTTTTGTTGCTAAAAAACTCCCGTTTTGTGTTTGATGTTATTTTCTCTATTATTGCATCGTTGCAACTGATACACACATGAGCAAGCAATTATATACACTGGAATTTCCGGTGCGTTGTTCTCCGACCATTTTGTACGATTTTTTATCGACCCCTGCCGGTCTCAGCGAGTGGTTCGCAGACAAGGTAGATGAGCGAGATGGTATTTTTTATTTTGGATGGGATGGAAATGTGGAGCAAGCCGAAGTGGTCGAGAAAGAACAAGATAAATTCATTCGCTATCGTTGGGCTACGGCCGCTAAAGGAGAATATTTCGAGTTTGCCATCGATAAATCGGAGATCACCAACCAGACCATACTCGTCATTAAGGATTTTGCCGAGAAAAAAGAGATCAAGGACCAGACCTTACTTTGGGATCACCAGGTTAAAGATCTGTTTCATCGCTTGGGCAACTGATTATTGCATTAGTCTACCGACTTGTTTACAAAACTAGATAAGCTGATCCTGCGGTCCTTTGCCGGACCGTTCATCGCCACCTTCTTTATTACGTTGTTGGTGTTGGTCATGCAATTCTTTTGGCTCTACATAGATGATTTTGTCGGTAAAGGGTTGGGGCCGGGCGTTATCCTCGAGTTTATCGGTTATCAAAGTGCGGTGCTGGTGCCGTTGGCATTGCCGCTGGCCATGTTGTTGTCTTCGTTGATGACCTTTGGTAACATGGGTGAAAATTTCGAGCTGGTTGCCATCAAGTCGGCCGGCATCTCGCTGCTTCGCTTTATGCGTCCGCTCTTTTTGCTCAGCATACTGGTCAGTTTTATTGCTTTTTTATTTTCTAACTATGTGATCCCGGTGGCAAATCTCAAGTCAAGGACCTTGCTGGCCGATATCGTCTATGCCAAACCTGCCTTTGACTTAAGAGAGGGCGTATTCTATGACCGTATTGGAGGCTATGCCATTAAGATCGGGCAAAAAGAATCGAACGATAGTGTCATTCGCGATGTGATCATCTACGAGCAAGGCAATCTGTTGCAAGATAATTTTGTGATGGCCAAAAGCGGTGTGATGCGGGTGACCGGCAACAAACGTTTTTTGGAAATGCATTTGCGAGACGGATGGCGCTACCAAGAAAGAGGCAATCCTTTCGACGCCGGCAACAACGAATATATCCGTACGGGTTTCAAGACCTACACCAAGCAGTTTGATCTGGGTACGCTGGGGTTTACCAATCGAACCGCAGACAGTGTCAACAAGAACAATGAGCGCATGTTCAGTATGCGGCAGCTTAACCGCGCCATCGACTCGCTACAACG
>DNMB01000213.1:0-4833 GCA_003489485.1 Chitinophagaceae bacterium
GTGATGGTCGTATCCATCCGGCGCGTATCGAAGAAGTGGTCGAAAAGACCCGCAAGCAGATCGAGGAACAGGTCATGGAGATCGGGGAACGCACCGTTATTGAGTTAGGTATTCACGGGCTGCACAAAGAGCTGGTGCGTATGGTCGGAAGAATGCGTTTCCGCTCTTCGTACGGACAAAACCTGCTGATGCATAGCCGCGAAACAGCGAATCTTTGTGCGACCATGGCCGCCGAGCTGGGGCTGAATCCCAAGCTGGCCAAAAGAGCCGGTTTGCTACACGATATCGGTAAAGTGCCCGACGAAGAAAGTGAGCTCAGCCATGCCCTGTTGGGTGCCAAGCTGGCCGAAAAATATGGTGAGAATCCTGCCGTGGTCAATGCCATTGCCGCTCACCACGACGAGGTAGAAATGCAATTTGTGATCTCGCCCATCATTCAGGCCTGCGATGCCATCAGCGGTGCCCGTCCCGGAGCCCGAAGAGAGATCATGCAGCAATACCTGCAACGGATCAAAGACCTCGAAAACCTGGCCATGGCCTACAACGGCGTCGAAAAGGCCTATGCCATTCAGGCCGGCCGTGAACTGCGCGTTATCGTTGAGGCCGAAAAGGTCAGCGACCAAGATTCCGACAGGCTCTCTTTTGAAATTGCCCAAAAGATCCAAACCGAAATGACCTTTCCGGGCCAGATCAAGGTGACCGTGATCCGCGAAAAAAGAGCGGTGAACGTGGCTCGCTAAGACCCCTTGCGGATAGAAGATGCTAGACATTGACTTACAGCCCGTTGTACAAGCAGCGGGCTTTTTTTTAGACCCTTTTGATTTTGCACTCCGATCTTTGAGCATTCGGTGCAAATTCCTTACCTTTGCCTCCCTTTAAATCATTGGATTATGAACGCCATTGCCTACGTACACGAGCAACTTACCGCCAAGAAGCAGTATCCTGCCTTCAAACCCGGAGACAACATTACCGTCAACTACAAGATCATCGAAGGAAACAAAGAGAGAATCCAGTCCTTTAAGGGTGATGTGATCAAGAAGCAAGGTTCTGGTCATACTGCCAGCTTTACGGTCAGAAAAATTTCTGACGGAGTGGGCGTTGAAAGAGTATTTCCTTTCTTTTCTCCCAATATCGATTCGATCGAATTGAACAAAACCGGTCAAGTGCGTCGTGCCAAACTTTTCTACCAGCGTACCCGTAGCGGCAAAAGCGCTCGTATTCGCGAAAAGCGTATGGCCGTTGCCGAAGGCAACCAAGCATAAGCCGATCAACCGTATTGAAATCCCGCTGGACATCAACAGGTCAGCGGGATTTTTTTTGTGGGTGGCATGAAAGCAGTTATTATCTTTACAAGACAATCGATAGCTATGACAAATCCTATTTTGCTGGGGATGGTTGGCACCAATGAAATCATCATCATACTCGTGATCGTATTGCTGCTGTTTGGCGGTAAAAAGATTCCCGAATTGATGAGAGGACTCGGAAAAGGAGTGCGCGAGTTTAACGATGCCAAAAGCAACGTAAAAAGAGAGATTGAAGAAAGCGCCAGTGATATCAACCGCTCCGTTAAAGAGTAAGCTGCCACACAAGACCTTTTTTCGAAAGGCCTCCAAGACCACTTGGTCTCCGCTTGCTGCAGGGCTCCTTTGGCTTTGCTTTACAACTACGTTGAGGGCTCAACCTCCTGCAAATAATCTTCCTTCCGCAAAGAGTACTCCTCCTGCCCAAACCGCACCGCGCGGCTTTACGCAACTTTTCGAACCCGTACCCCTTTCGGGAAAGGCCGGTACCCGGCTGCACCCGATGGCCATCAGTTATGTTCAAAGCTATATGGATCGCTATGGGAGCGGTTTGCGAAAAATGCGAGACTGGGGCAGACCTTATTTCGACATGATGGACCAGGTGCTCAGCCAATATGGCTTACCCTCTCAATTAAAATATCTGGCGGTCATTGAATCGGGACTCAAATCAAATGCCGTTTCGTGGGCGGGAGCCGTGGGCCCCTGGCAATTTATGCCCGCTACGGCGAGACGCTACGGACTAACGGTAACCTACGCAACCGATCAGCGCACCGACTATATAAAAAGTACGCACGCTGCGGCGCGCTATCTGCGCGACCTCTATGCCGAATTTCAAGATTGGCTCCTGGTCATTGCGGCGTACAATGGTGGAGAGGGCCGAGTCAGAACGGCCATTCAAAAAAGTCGTAGCACCGATTTTTGGAAACTTCAATACCAACTGCCTGCCGAGTCCATGAACCATGTAAAGAAATTCATTGCCACGCATTATGTCTTTGAAGAAGACGGCAGTGAGACGACCCTTACGCTGCAAGAAAGAAAACAAAAAAACGAAGTAGCCGGAACGCCCCTAACCGAAGTAGAAAAAAAACAAACCACTACCCTTCTCATCAGCGGCCGCTACAAGAAAGAGGCGATCTTAAAGTATACCGAAACGGACCGGACGGAGTTCGTTCGCTACAATCCCAATTTCGATGAACAGCTCTCAGCACAAGGAAGCTACCTGCTGCGTCTATCACCGGCCTGCATGCAGGTGTTCGTAGAAAAAAAAGCGGCTATTATAGAGGAGAGTCTGCAGCTGCTGCTGCGCGGTATTCGTCGCTGAGTAGATCGAGAGGAGAGCACAGATCAGAAATCGTCCTCTTCATCGTCGAATCCTTTTTCGTCGAAGAGGTCTTTGAACTCGTCGTCTTCGAACTTAAAATCGTCTTCTTCCTCGCCTTTTTTGCCAGCAGACTTTTTGACCTTTGACTTAGGCAGATCGAACTCATCGAAATCGGGATCCCACTCTTCTGCCTCCTCTTCTTCGTTCTTCTCCCAATCATCGTTGATCTCTTCGTCTTGTTCATCGTCTTCGTCCCTGTCCTTCTGCTTGCTCTTGGGAGCCTCTTTTTTCTCTGCCGCACGAGCAGCATCTTTTCCAGACTTGGAGGTACCCTTGGTAGACTTTTCGGGTTTGGTAGCCATAGCTGAACCGGATTAGTAATGTAAATTTTCGGCGAAGTTTTTAAACCGCCAAATTTTAAAAACTTTTTTTTCGAAGGGGGGCTTCACTCTGTTTTAAGAAACGATCACTAACTGATCACGGCCGGGGCCGTTCGAAATATAACGAACGCTTACGCCCAGGTATTCGTTGATAAAGGCCACATAGTGCTTCATGGCCTCGGGCAGTTTCGCATAGCTTTTGCACTGATCGGTAGTGGTATTCCACCCGGCGAACTGTTTTAATATTGCTTCGGGTTGACTGCGCTCCAACTGATAGGGCATCTGAGTGGTTTCGGTGCCGTTTACTTTGTAAGACGTGCAAACAGAGAGCTCAGCGAAAGAGTCGAGCACATCGGCCTTGGTCATGACCAGCTGGGTCACGCCATTGATCATGCAAGCATAACGCAAGGCGACCAGATCGATCCAGCCGCAACGACGCGGGCGACCAGTGGTAGCGCCGAATTCGTTACCGATCTTTCTGATCTCCTCTCCGGTGGCGTCATGAAGCTCCGTAGGGAACGGACCGCCGCCAACGCGCGTGCAATAGGCTTTGGTGACCCCTATCACTTCGTTTATGTGACGGGGCGCCACACCCAATCCGTTACAAACACCCGCCGAAATAGTATTAGAAGATGTTACGAAGGGGAAGGTGCCAAAATCGATGTCGAGCATGCTACCTTGCGCACCCTCGGCCAGCACACGCTTACCGGCTTGCAGCTGTTCGTTGATAAAATACTCTCCGTTTACGATGTTGAGCGTACGCAAGAACTCGAGCGCGGTAAAGAACTCTTCTTCCCAGGCACTGATGTCTTCTTGAAAACCGAAGCTGTCTAAAAGACGCTGGTGCTTTAGCCGCAGCTTGATATACTCCGTTGTAAAATTCTTATCGAGCAGATCGCCCACGCGCAAACCATTACGGCCCGTTTTATCCATATAAGCAGGTCCGATACCCTTTAAGGTCGATCCGATCTTTTGCTGCCCCTTAGACAATTCGGCCGCTTTATCGAGGGCTCGGTGGGTTGGCAAGATCAAATGGGTGCGATCGGCAATGAATAGATTTTTTTTAAGATCGACCCCAAATGGAGTAACGCTATCACATTCTTTTTTTAAGGTGACCGGGTCGAGCACCACGCCATTACCGATCAGGTTGATGATGCCCGGATGAAAGATCCCGGAAGGGATCTGGTGCAAGACCAGTTTTTTATCTTGAACGTACAAGGTGTGGCCGGCATTGGGTCCGCCTTGAAAGCGAGCGACCACCTGGTAGTCTTTTGCAAAGTAATCGACGATCTTTCCTTTTCCTTCGTCTCCCCACTGGAGCCCTAAAATAACATCAACCATAGCGTTTGTAATAAGCGGGGCAAAAATAGGTCTATTTGATCAGCATTACGGTTCCTTTTTTCGTCACCAACCGATCATCTTTGGTGAGTCCCTCTATCATCCAAACATAAACTCCTTCGGGCTGCAACTGACCACCGATGGTACCATCCCACCCATCATTAAGCGCACGAGTTTGAAACACCAGCTGACCCCAACGATTGAATACTCTGAAATAATTGTAACTCTTCATCCCCACCGGAAAAGGGGTGAACTTATCGTTTCTACCATCGCCATTGGGGGTAAAGCCGGTAGGAACATATATGTCGGGACCTTTGTAGACACGTACGTTTACATACGCTTCGCCTTTGCAACCTGCCACCGTAGAGGCAACCACTTTGTAGCGAACATCGGCGCCGATGGCTCCTATGGTTACCGTGGGGCTGGCCACACCGGCGTTGCTCAATCCAATGGAGGGAGTCCACACATACTGCGTGGCATCGGGGTCGTTGGG
>DNMB01000213.1:5230-5710 GCA_003489485.1 Chitinophagaceae bacterium
GGAGTAACATCAATGACCACCGTATCGGTCACCAGGGCGGCACAGCCGTTTGCATCGGATAAGACCGAGAGCACGTAATAGATATTTCTATCGGGTGTAGAGACCGCATTGGGCAATGTAGCATCGTTGAGATAGGTAGCAGGTGACCAGCGATAGACCGTTCCTCCACTTCCGTTCAGCGTGGCAGACTGACCATAACAAATAAAAATATCAGCGCCCGCATTGGGAATCGGAGCCGGATTGACCGTAACCAGCACCGTATCGCTAGATACGCAACGACCCAGCGTTAGCGATACAATATATTGGGTAGTGGTTCGCGGAGAAGCGACCGGATTGGAAATGTTGACCGCTGAGAGACCCGAAGCAGGCGTCCAATCATACTGCAGTGCATTAGACACCACTTGCAATTGGGTGGATTTACTTTCGCAAATGGCCACATCGCTTTGCGGCGTTACAGTCAGATCGTTGGTCAGTCCTACA
>DNMB01000098.1 GCA_003489485.1 Chitinophagaceae bacterium
AGACGAGGAGCTTGCATTACGGTGTCGTAGTTAAATTTCTTTACCAAGGCAGGTACCACCTCCTGCTTGTACTTGGAAGCCAATCTGGGGGTATAGGTTGTAGTACTCATATCTTTTCTCCTGATTTTTTAGAAACTCTGAGTGTCTTGCCATTCTCTCTCTCGCGCTTTACACGGGTAGGAGCTTTGGCCTTTTCGTCCCACAACATCACGTTGCTGATACTGATGGGGGCTTCTTTCTTTACGATGCCTCCCTTGGTATTTTGAGCCGTGGGCTTTGAATGCTTGGTAATGATGTTCACTCCCTCTACGATCACTTTTCCTTTTTCGACCAGTACTTCGCGCACCGTGCGGGGCTTGGCCAGGTCTTTGTCGTCGCCGGCGATCACCACTACGGTATCCCCTTTGCGGATGTTGAACTTGGCTTTGAATCTTGCTTTCATAATGTATGCGTTATGGGTTCGACCCAGTTAACAATTTTAAAGGACCTCGGGGGCCAGTGAAATAATTTTCATGTATCCTTTGTCGCGCAGTTCACGGGCAACAGGTCCGAAGATCCTCGTGCCGCGTGGCTCGTCGGATTGGTTCAGGATCACCACGGCGTTGTCATCGAAACGGATGTAAGAACCATCCTTACGACGCAGCTTATTGGTGGTGCGAACAATGACGGCCTTGGCAACAGTTCCTTTCTTGATACCGCCGGCAGGTAATGCGTCCTTTACGGTCACCACGATCTTGTCTCCTATTCTGGCATAACGCTGTCCGCTGTTGCCGAGAACACGAATACAGAGTACCTCTTTGGCACCGCTGTTATCGGCTACGTTCAATCGGCTTTCTTGTTGTATCATGCTTAACGATTTTTTTAATTAACGTTCCAATGAGGTATTACTTCACTTTTTCTACCACTTCGATCAGGCGCCAACGCTTGGTCTTGCTCAGCGGGCGAGTCTCCATGATCTTTACCACATCTCCGATGCTGCATTCGTTCTTGTCGTCATGCGCATGGAACTTGGTGGTCTTCTTAACGAACTTACCATAGATGGGGTGCTTTACTTTTCGCTCCACGGCAACGGTAATGGTCTTGGCCATTTTGTTGCTGGTAACGACACCGATCCTGGTCTTTCTTAAATTTCTGGCTTCCATGTTTGGGTTTTTATCAGGCTTGCTGTTGCTTTAACTTGATTTCGGTCTTAAGACGAGCAATGTCACGACGCAGTCCGCGAATGGTCATGGGGTTCTCGAGCGGAGAGATCGCATGGGCGAACTCGAGCTTCTTGAGCCGTTGCTGGTCTTCGGATAAACGAGCGCGAAGATCTTGCTCGTTCATTCCGTGAATACTCTTTACAAATTCTGCTTTCTTAGACATCGTAATAAGCGTTTATCGGTTAGGCAGTGACGAGGTCACGGCGTACAATGAATTTGGTTTTGATAGGCAGTTTTCCGGCAGCAAGCGACAGCGAAGCGCGCGCTACTTGTTCACTGACCCCGTCTACTTCGAAGATGATACGACCGGGTTTTACCACGGCAGCCCAGAACTCCAGGTTACCCTTACCCTTACCCATCCTCACCTCGGCAGGCTTGCGAGTAATTGGCTTATCAGGGAAGATCCGGATCCATACATTTCCTTCACGCTTCATCTCGCGGGTCAGCGCCTGACGGGCCGCCTCGATCTGACGATCGGTAATCCAATGCTGGTCCAACGCTTTGAGGGCATACGATCCGAACGAAATGGTAGCGCCACGCTTGGCATCACCCTTCATGCGACCCTTTTGCATTTTTCTGTGCTTGGTTCTTTTTGGTTGTAACATGATAGTCTATTTCAAGTTTCTTAAATCATTTTTATTACCCGCGACGCTCTCTGGGTCCACGGCCACCACGATCTCCACCACCTCTTCTGTCATCGCGACGATCGCCTCTGGCTTCTTCGCGACCACCACGACGCTCTCCACCCATTTCGGCCTTACCACCTACGAAATTGGGGTTAAGGTCACGCTTGGCAAGTACTTCTCCTTTACAGATCCATACCTTGATACCGATCTTTCCGTATACGGTTTGAGCGAATACGTTTGCATAGTCGATATCCATACGGAACGTATGCAACGGCACACGACCTTGTTTGAACTCTTCGCTACGGGCGATCTCCGCACCGGCGAGACGTCCACTCAACTTGATCTTGATCCCCTCGGCACCCATGCGAAGGGCAGAGGCGATGGCAAGCTTGGTGGCGCGCTTAAAGTTGATACGGTTCTCGATCTGACGAGCAATGTTGTCGCCAACGATCATCGCATCGAGCTCAGGGCGACGGATCTCAAGAATATTGATCTGTACATCCTCTTTGCCGGTGAGCTTCTTCAGCTCTTCCTTGATGCGATCGACCTCTCCACCACCCTTACCGATGATGATACCGGGCTTGGACGTGTGAATGGTAACGATCAGCTTGCCCAGTGTGCGCTCAATGACGATCTTGGAGATACCGCCTTTGTTGATACGCGCATTGAGATAGGCTCTGATCTTGTGATCTTCGATTAGCTTGCCGGCAAAATCTTTTCTGTTGCCGTACCAGTTAGACTCCCATCCGCGGATGATGCCTAAACGATTACCAATCGGATTTGCTTTCTGACCCATGTTTGGTGTAGGTTATTCGTTTGATGATTTAGATTCTTTTGTATCGACGATCACGGTAACGTGATTGCTGCGCTTGCGCACCCTGTAACCACGTCCCTGTGGAGCAGGACGCATACGCTTGAGCGTACGGGCACCATCCACAAAAATGGTCTTGATGACCAAGGCGCTCTCGTCGCCACCATCGTTCTTCTGCTTCCAGTTGCTGATAGCACTCAGCACCAGTTTGCGCAAGGGAACGGCGGGATGCTTGGGGTTGTGCTCCAATTGAGCCAACACTTTCTCTACCTTTTGGCCACGGATCATATCGGCCAACAAGCGCATCTTGCGGGGCGAAGTGGGATAATTTCTCAGTTTAGCTACTGCTTCCATGATAATAAGTTTCTTGGATTACGCTTCTTTTTTAGAGTGACCTTTGAACTGACGGGTCGGGGCAAACTCACCCAACTTGTGACCCACCATAAATTCAGTTACGTACACGGGGATAAACTTGTTGCCATTGTGAACGGCAAACGTGTGTCCCACAAAATCAGGACTGATGGTAGAGCGACGACTCCAGGTCTTGATGACCCCTTTTTTGGTCTTGCCATCATTCATGGCCACCACTTTCTTTTCAAGATGGGTAGCTATATAAGGTCCTTTTTTAATCGAACGAGCCATATAGATTGTCGTTGTGTTTTAAATGATATTATTTGCTCAACTTTTTACCATTCTTGCGCTGAATGATCAGTTTGTCGCTTGACTTACCCACGGTACGTGTCTTCAGACCTCGTGAGTATTGTCC
>DNMB01000191.1:0-4584 GCA_003489485.1 Chitinophagaceae bacterium
TGCAGTCTCCTGCCAAGCGCGTATTGGCTGGTCTGTTGCACCATCACGAGAAGCAGGCAGCTGCTGCTCAATAATTGATTTTTATCGTCTCGGTTACGGGATGATCAAAATAAAAGCCCAGGCCTGAGGGTGTTCCGAAAGGATCGAACAAAGGCAAATTTTTTTAAACCGCCGTTGGAGCTTTATTGCAGTGAAAACGGTAAAAATTTAAATCAAATGGCTGATGTAAAAGCACTCGCTGAAAGCCTCGTAGGTCTGACAGTGAAAGAAGTTCAAGAACTCGCAGATGTTCTGAAGAACGATTACGGAATTGAACCCGCTGCTGCTGCTGTGGTAGTTGCTAGTGGAGATGGTGGTGGCGCTGCTGCCGCTGAAGAGAAAACTGCCTTCAATGTAATTTTGAAGAGCGGTGGTGCCTCTAAACTCAACGTGGTGAAAGTAGTTAAAGACCTCACTGGTCTTGGACTGAAAGAAGCCAAGGATATGGTAGATGGTGCACCTAAGACCGTTAAGGAAAATGTTTCTAAGGCCGAGGCAGAGGACATTGCTGCCAAGCTGAAAGAAGCTGGTGCCGAAGTAGAGATCGCTTAATTTTACTTTGCACAATATGGAAAGGCTCTCCTATGGAGGGCCTTTTTTTATGGCTCCATCTGCAGCGACAGTGTCAATGCGCAAATAGGGTAGCAGCCGCTCCACATCTGTCTTATTCATGGTCCAGATTTTTTCCAGATCATGTACGGAGCGATACGGGCCATTTGCCTTTCGGTAGTTCACGATGGCCTTTGCTTTGTCCCATCGCAGGTAGGGATGCCCCTGCAATGTCTCTACGGAGGCATTGTTGATATCTAGCTTTATCACGTTTGCACTATCCGCCCCCAGGGAGGTGAGAGGGGCTATGAGTGCGTAGACAGAGTCGCTGATTCCATAGACCTCTCGGAGCTGGCTTTTCGAGTAGAATCCTCCCAGTTTTTCTCTGTACCGAACGATCCTTGCCGCTAGTACCGGACCGATACCCGGTAATACCTCAAACGCTGCCGAGTCGGACTTGTTAAGCGACCTTACTTCATAGATTTTTCGATATTTTTCTTGCGGGGTGTAGGAATACTTTTTAGTCCATTGCTCGCTTGGGCGGTCAGTAGGGTATCGCTGTTTTGCGTTCTGGTCTGCAGGGTACAAACTGGCGTATGATCTTTTTGATGGCGGCTTTTGCCGCGGGGTGGGCGATGGTCGGAGTTCTGTTGCCACTTTTAGCGAGTCTACCCGGGCGGTATAGGTCTCAGCGACCCCCGAAGGCATGCTGATGACCGCATAAACCAGCAGCAGTAAGGCCAAGACCAGGGCGCCCAGCCTATCTTTTCGGCTGACAATGAGCTTCCCCGGGTCAAAACGGGGTCTCGGTGAGCGGGAGGGGGTGGTCATCCGGTAAGTTTAACACCTGCCCGCCAGGGTTGTCAAGCCCCCGATTTAACTAATTTGGCCGGATTTTTGTGGTAACAAATTTTGACGGTGATTCTGAATTGTTTACCTTTGCCCTCCTTTATTTTGGCCAAATATATTTTCGACATCCCTGACCATGTGTAAGTAATTTATTTACAGTGACTTCTGTTTTTTTTAATCCAGGAGTCACCATGTGATAGGTATGTCCTGAACGTTGAAAAAACCGGTTTACGCTATGTCTGCAGCAAAAACGAACGCAAGGATTGATTTTGGAAAGATCAAACACCTTGCAGAAACACCAGATTTACTGGAAGTACAGATTCAGTCGTTCAAAGAATTCTTTCAACTCGAGACCACTCCCGACAAACGTAACATCGAGGGATTGTTCCGCGTGTTCAAAGACAACTTTCCCATTACCGATACAAGAAACATTTTCGTATTGGAGTTTTTGGATTACTTCATCGATCCACCCCGTTACACCATCGAAGAGTGTATGGAGCGTGGACTCACCTATGCAGTTCCCCTAAAGGCCAAACTGCGTTTGAGCTGTAACGACGAAGAGCACGTCGATTTCCAAACGATAGTGCAAGACGTTTTTCTGGGTAACATTCCCTACATGACCCCTCGTGGTACTTTCGTGATCAATGGTGCGGAGCGTGTGGTCGTATCACAGCTTCACCGCTCTCCCGGTGTATTCTTCGGGCAGTCGGTGCATCCTAACGGAACCAAGATCTACTCTGCCCGCGTGATCCCCTTTAAGGGAGCCTGGATGGAATTTGCCACCGACATCAACAACGTGATGTATGCCTACATCGATCGTAAAAAGAAATTCCCTGTAACCACACTGCTTCGTTCCATCGGGTACGAGACCGATAAGGATATCTTGGAATTATTCGGAATGGCCGATGAAGTAAAGACCGATAAGAAAACACTTTCCAAGCATATTGGTAAGCGATTGGCTGCTCGCGTGTTGCGCACATGGGTAGAAGATTTTGTGGATGAGGATACCGGAGAAGTGGTTTCCATCGAGCGTAACGAGATCGTTATGGAGCGCGATACCGTGCTCGACGAATCGGCCATCGAGACCATCTCATCACTTGAGGTAGCCAGCGTATTTATTCAGCGCGAAGATGTAGGAGGTGATTATGCCATCATCTACAACACGCTGAACAAGGATACTTCTAACAGCGAGCTCGAAGCCGTTCAGTTCATCTACCGCCAGTTGCGTGGTGCCGATGCTCCCGACAATGAGACCGCTCGTGGCATCATTGATAAATTATTCTTCAGCGACAAGCGCTACGACCTCGGTGAAGTAGGTCGCTACAAGATTAACCGTAAGCTCAATGTAAATCTTCCATTAGAGAAAAAGACGCTTACGAAAGACGATATCATTCTCATCATCAAATACCTGGTACGATTGACCAATGGTAAGGCAGAGATCGATGACATCGATCACTTAAGCAACCGTAGGGTTCGTACCGTAGGAGAGCAGTTGTATGCGCAATTCGGAGTGGGACTGGCTCGTATGGCCCGTACCATCAGAGAGCGTATGAACGTTCGCGACAACGAGGTCTTTACCCCCGTTGACCTGATCAATGCCCGTACACTGTCTTCTGTGATCAACTCATTTTTCGGAACCTCACAGCTCTCCCAATTCTTGGACCAGACCAACCCGCTCTCTGAGATCACGCACAAGCGTCGTATCTCGGCGCTGGGCCCCGGTGGTCTGAGTCGCGAAAGAGCAGGCTTTGAGGTACGTGACGTACACTACTCTCACTATGGTCGTTTGTGTACCATCGAAACGCCAGAGGGACCCAACATCGGATTGATCTCTACGCTCTGCGTACACGCCAAGATCAACGACATGGGCTTTATCGAAACGCCGTATCGTCGCGTAGCCGATGGAAAAGTAAATATGAAGGAACTCATCTTCTTGAGTGCCGAAGAAGAAGATAATGCCAAGATCGCACAGGCCAACACACCACTTGACGAAAAAGGAAATGTGAAAGAAGAGAAAGTGGTGAGCCGCGAAACAGGCGACTTCCCCATTTTGGACAAGGCCGACGTGGAGTTCATGGATGTGGCACCTAACCAGATCGTGGGACTCAGTGCTTCACTGATTCCTTTCTTGGAGCATGATGATGCCAACCGTGCCCTGATGGGATCGAACATGCAACGTCAGGCTGTGCCGCTGCTTCGCCCCGATGTTCCCATTGTGGGTACAGGCTTTGAGGCCAAGGCGGCCCGTGATGCCCGCATTCAGATACACGCCGATGGAAACGGAGTCGTAGAGTTTGTGGATGCCAATGAGATCCACGTTCGCTACGATCGTGATACCAATGAAAAGTTGGTCAGCTTCGAAGATGACCTTCGCGTGTACAAACTGACCAAGTTCATCAAGACAAACCAAGAGACTTGCATCAACCTTCGTCCTGCCGTTAAGAAAGGACAAAAAGTAAAGAATGGCGATTTTCTTACCGAAGGTTACGCTACGCAAAATGGTGAGCTGGCTCTCGGAAAGAACCTTAAAGTGGCCTTTATGCCATGGAAGGGATACAACTTCGAGGATGCCATCGTTATCAGCGAACGCGTAGTAAAAGAAGATCTGTTTACTTCAGTGCATATTTCGGAGTACGAGCTCGAAGTGCGCGATACCAAGCTTGGCGAAGAAGAGTTGACCCCCGATATTCCCAACGTATCAGAAGAGGCTACCAAAGACCTCGATGAGCACGGTATTATTCGCGTGGGCGCTCAGGTTAAAGAAGGCGACATCCTCATTGGTAAGATCACGCCAAAAGGCGAAAGCGATCCTACCCCCGAGGAGAAACTGCTTCGTGCCATCTTCGGTGATAAGGCCGGTGATGCCAAGGATGCCTCACTCAAAGCTCCCAACGGAGTGGAAGGGGTGGTGATCGGTAAAAAGCTGTTTCAGCGTGCCAAAAAAGATAAGAACGCCAAAGTGCGTGAGAAGGCCTCACTCGAAAAACTCGAGAAGCTTCATGAGAAAAACGAGATCGACCTCAAGGAAGTGTTACTCGAGAAGCTCAGTACTTTATTGAAAGACCATGTGTCGGCCGGTGTCAGCAACAACTTTGGCGAAGTACAAATTGGCAAGGGTGCCAAGTTCAGCGAAAAGAGTCTGCGTGG
>DNMB01000191.1:4962-5112 GCA_003489485.1 Chitinophagaceae bacterium
AAGATCAATACGCTCTTGCATAACTACAGCATCAAGTTCAACGAGGAGCTGGGTCGCTACAAGAGGGAGAAATTCAATATCAGCATCGGAGACGAACTGCCTGCCGGTGTACTGAAGCTGGCCAAAGTTTATCTCGCTGTTAAGCGTAAG
>DNMB01000191.1:5452-7608 GCA_003489485.1 Chitinophagaceae bacterium
AAGATGGCCGGTCGTCACGGTAACAAAGGGATCGTGGCCAAGATCGTCAGACAAGAGGATATGCCATTCCTTGAGGATGGTACGCCCGTAGACGTGGTATTGAATCCGCTGGGGGTACCTAGCCGTATGAACCTTGGACAGATCTATGAGACCATCCTGGGTTGGACCGGAGAGAAGCTCGGATTAAAATTCTCTACGCCCATCTTTGATGGCGCCTCAGTCGATGAGATCGCCAGCTACTGTAACCAGGCCGGTATTCCCATGTACGGGCACACTTATCTGTACGACGGAGAAACCGGAGAGCGTTTTCACCAAAAGGCAACCGTGGGTATCATTTACATGATCAAGCTGCATCACATGGTAGACGATAAGATGCACGCCCGCTCCATCGGACCCTACAGTCTTATTACACAGCAGCCGCTGGGTGGTAAGGCGCAGTTCGGAGGACAGCGTTTTGGAGAGATGGAAGTATGGGCCCTCGAAGCCTATGGCGCCTCTAACATTTTGCAAGAATTGCTCACTATAAAGAGTGATGACATTATTGGACGTGCCAAGACCTACGAGGCGTTGGTAAAAGGAGAGAATGTGCCTCGTGCGGGTGTACCTGAGTCGTTCAATGTGTTGTTGCATGAGTTAAGAGGACTCGGTCTTGACCTTAAGTTCGAGTAAAACCATTTCGCGTCAGTAAACAAAAACATTCACTCAAATCGTTGTTACGATCATGGCAATAAGAAAAGAGAATCGTCCCAAATCGGCTTTTTCGAAGATCACCATCGGATTGGCCTCTCCTGACAATATTTTGGAGAGAAGCTACGGTGAGATCCTCAAGCCCGAAACCATCAACTATCGTACCTACAAACCCGAACGTGATGGTTTGTTCTGTGAGAGAATATTCGGTCCTGTAAAGGATTACGAGTGTGCTTGCGGCAAATACAAGCGTATTCGTTACAAAGGGATCGTTTGTGACCGTTGCGGAGTAGAGGTGACCGAAAAGAAAGTACGTCGCGAGAGAATGGGCCACATCAAACTGGTGGTACCCGTGGTGCATATCTGGTACTTCAAATCGTTGCCCAATAAGATCGGTTATCTGCTAGGAACCAGTTCCAAGAAACTCGAGTCGATCGTTTATTACGAGCGCTTCGTGGTGATCCAGGCCGGTATTCGCGAGGAAAAAGGACAGCAAATGGGCGATCTGCTTACCGAAGAGGAATACCTCGACATCTTAGAGACCATTCCAAAAGAAAATCAATATCTGCCCGATGACGATCCACAAAAGTTCATCGCCAAGATGGGTGCCGAGGCCGTACATGATCTATTAGCCCGCATCGACCTCGATCAACTTTCGTTCGATCTTCGTAACGCCGCGGCCACAGAAACTTCTCAGCAACGTAAGGCTGATGCGCTCAAGCGTCTCAGCGTTGTTGAAGCCTTCCGCGATGCCAACAAGCGTATCACGAACCGTCCCGAGTGGATGGTGATGCAATACATTCCCGTTATTCCTCCAGAGCTTCGTCCATTGGTTCCCCTCGACGGAGGACGCTTTGCCTCATCTGACCTGAATGATCTTTACAGAAGGGTCATTATCCGTAACAATCGTTTAAAGCGTTTGCTCGAGATCAAGGCTCCCGAGGTCATCTTGCGTAACGAAAAACGTATGTTGCAAGAGGCGGTCGATTCTCTGTTCGACAACAGCCGTAAATCAAATGCGGTCAAGGCAGAAGGCGGACGTGCCCTTAAATCGCTTAGCGATGTGCTGAAAGGAAAGCAAGGACGTTTCCGTCAAAACCTATTGGGTAAGCGTGTTGACTACTCCGGTCGTTCTGTGATCGTGGTAGGTCCCGAGCTCAAATTACATGAGTGCGGACTGCCCAAGGATATGGCTGCCGAATTGTTCAAGCCATTTATTATTCGCAAACTCATTGAAAGAGGTATCGTTAAAACGGTCAAGTCTGCCCGCAAACTGGTAGACAAAAAAGAGGCCGTGGTATGGGATATCCTCGAAAATATCTTAAAGGGTCATCCGGTTATGCTGAACCGCGCCCCCACACTGCACCGTCTTTCTATTCAGGCTTTTCAGCCTAAACTGATCGAAGGAAAGGCTATTCAGTTGCACCCGCTCGTTACCACGGCCTTCAACGCCGACTTTGACGGTGACC
>DNMB01000191.1:7927-10176 GCA_003489485.1 Chitinophagaceae bacterium
GACGGTGACCAGATGGCGGTGCACGTACCACTCAGTCATGCAGCGATCCTCGAAGCGCAAATGCTGATGCTGGCGTCTCACAACATTTTGAATCCTCAAAACGGTACCCCCATTACGCTTCCTTCACAGGACATGGTGTTGGGTCTGTACTATATCACCAAGGGCAAGCGCTCTACCGATACCGAAAAGGTAAAAGGAGAGGGCAAAGCCTTCTATTCTAGCGAAGAGGTCATCATTGCTCACAATGAGGGCAAGATCGACCTGCATGCTTGGATCCGTGTTAAAACAATGGTGAGAAACGAAGAGGGTCAACTCGAGAACAAACTCATTGAAACCACTGTGGGCCGTGTGCTCTTTAATCAGCACGTGCCAGTAGAGGTGGGATTTGTGAATGCTCTTTTGACCAAGAAGAATCTGCGTGAGATCATTGGCGATATCATCAACATCACCAATGTTCCCAAGACCGCCAAATTTCTCGACGATATCAAACAACTTGGTTTCCGCACCGCCTTCCGCGGTGGCCTGTCGTTCAACATCAACGACCTGATCATCCCCGATGTTAAAGAAGAGTTGCTTGAAAATGCCAAGGCAGAGGTGGAAGAGGTTTGGGAAAGTTATAACATGGGTCTCATTACTAATAACGAGCGTTATAACCAGATCGTAGATATTTGGAGCCGTGTCGACACGCGCATCACCGAGACGTTGATCAAAGAACTTAGCAACGATAAGCAAGGATTCAATTCGGTATACATGATGCTCGATTCCGGTGCTCGTGGATCGAAGCAACAGATCAAGCAGCTGGCCGGTATCAGAGGACTGATGGCCAAGCCTCGTAAGTCTGGCTCTACCGGAAGTGAGATCATCGAAAATCCGATCCTCTCTAACTTCAAAGGCGGATTGAACGTACTTGATTACTTTATCTCTACCCACGGTGCCCGTAAGGGTCTGGCCGATACGGCCCTGAAGACCGCCGATGCGGGTTATTTGACCCGTCGTCTGGTCGATGTGGCCCAAGACGTGGTGATCACAGAAGAAGATTGCGGAACCCTGCGCGGTATCGCTACCACTGCACTGAAAGACAACGAAGATATCATTGAGCCACTGAGCGATCGTATCGAGGGACGTACCTCTTTGCACGATGTCTATGACCTGGTAACCGACAAATTGTTGGTGGCTGCGGGATCGGAGATCACCGAAGAGCTGGCCAAGAAGATCGAAGACGCCGGCATCGAAACCGTAGAGATCCGCTCTGTGCTCACTTGCGAAAGCAAGCGTGGTGTTTGCGTAAAATGCTATGGTAAGAACCTGGCCTCCGGTGGCATTGCCCAGAAAGGAGATGCCGTTGGTATCATTGCCGCCCAGTCCATTGGGGAGCCCGGTACACAGCTGACCCTGCGTACCTTCCACGTGGGTGGTGTGGCCGGATCTGCTTCGGTAGAATCAACCCTGATGGCCAAATTCGATGGTACCATCCAGTTCGATGGTCTTCGTACGGTAACCATTGCCAATAACGAAGGCGTTAAGTCGAATGTGGTCATTGGTCGTACCGGTGAGGTAAGGATCATTGATACCAAGAACGATCGTCTGCTCATTACCAATAACATCCCATACGGTTCTACCTTGAACGTTAAGGATGGTCAAAAAGTAGGTAAAGGCGATGTGATCTGCACGTGGGATCCATTCAACAACGTTATCATGGCCGAGATCAACGGTACCGTTCGTTTCGAGAACGTTATTGACGGTGTTACGTATCGCGAAGAGGCCGACGAGCAAACCGGTCACCGCGAAAAAGTGGTCATTGAAACACGCGACAAGACCAAGATCCCTTCCATTTTGGTAGAAGGAAAAGACAAAAAATCATATAACCTTCCCACCGGAAGCCACATCATTATCGAAGAAGGTGATGAGGTCAAAGCCGGTCAGGTGATCGTTAAGATCCCTCGTATACTCGGAAAGCTCCGCGATATTACCGGAGGTCTGCCTCGTGTTACCGAGCTGTTCGAGGCTCGTAATCCTGGTAACCCTGCCGTTGTTTCTGAAATTGACGGGGTCGTAATGATGGGAGCTGTTAAGCGTGGTAATCGCGAGATCACCATCGAGGCTAAAGACGGTGTGCAAAAGAAATACCTGGTGCCTCTTACTCGTCAGATCCTTGCTCAAGACGGAGACTTCGTTAAAGCAGGAACCTCCCTCAGTGATGGACAGATCGCGCCTTTCGATATCTTATCGATCAAAGGACCCTTTGCCGT
>DNMB01000085.1:0-1168 GCA_003489485.1 Chitinophagaceae bacterium
TTATGAAACGGTTTGAGTGGAATCTCGGTTCTATTACGAGTTCCTTCGGGATAGACACACATGTGCATCCTCTTGGCAAGTACCTTTTTCATTTCTTCGTAGCTCCTTCTTCTGCTCTGCTCGTTTTTTCTATTTACCAACACGGCTCCCTTTTGGTAAAAGAAATTAAAGACCGGCACTTTTTTAAACTCCGCTTTTGCGATCGTTTTGTTTGGGCCCGGAATAAAGGGAGAAGAAAGAGGGGTGTCCATTACCGAATTGTGGTTGCAGGTAACGATATACGATTTTCCAGAAGCGAAATGAGCTAGTCCAACCACGCATAGACGACAACCGACAAGACGTAGCCAAACCCTCATCCAAACCCGGCTGATAGCAATGAAGATGGCCTGCCCGCGAGGATCGGGAACCAGCCATGTAAACATCGCTGGTGGGTAAATGATCAGAAAAGTTGTTATAAAACTTACCAGCGCCCAAATTGCACAAAGCTTTCCGATGATCCGATCTTTCATTGCGGTCTTTTTTACAATTGCCAATCGATGGGGTCTATTCCGTTTTTTACTAAATACTGATTGGCCGCAGAAAAGTGCTTGCATCCCAAGAAGCCCTGGTGCGCCGATAAGGGCGAAGGGTGGGCCGCTTTAAGAATCAGATGCTTCCTTTCGTCGATCAATGTGCTTTTATCTTTCGCAAATTTTCCCCACAGCATAAAGACCAGATTCTCTCTTTTTTCACTTAAGAGTCTAATGATCGCATCGGTAAAGAGGGCCCAGCCGATTTGCGCATGGCTCATGGGCTCTGCTTGCCGAACCGTCAACGATGCATTCAGCAAAAAAACACCTTGTCTGGCCCAAGGGGTAAGATCACCTGTGCTAGGAACCGCCAAACCAACATCAGTTTGCAATTCCTTAAAAATATTGAGTAACGAGGGTGGAGGAGCAATACCGGCCGGAACGGAGAAGCTGAGTCCATGTGCCTGGCCGGGGCCGTGGTAAGGATCTTGCCCCAGAATGACCAATTTTACTTTTTGAAAGGGGGTGGTATCGAATGCATTGAAAATCAATTTTCCAGAAGGGTAAATGACCTTTTTTTGCTCCTTTTCGGTCTTTAAATGCAAGACCAATTGCTTGAAATAAGGTTTATTGAACTCTTCTTTTAACAGAGCCATCCA
>DNMB01000085.1:1552-14369 GCA_003489485.1 Chitinophagaceae bacterium
TGCTTTTCGCGGTGCTCTTTGTGGCTAATTTTTTTGAGGATAGTGTTATTGGCCTGTCTGTATAAAGTCATAGAATAAATTTCAGATTTCCATCAACTGATCCGGCCTAATATCTTGGTGCATAAGTCATCGATTTTTGTATGTTCCGCAAGTGTATAATACGCATGTAACCCACTAGAATTTAAGTAATAATTCATAAATAAAATTATTAATCAATTAATAATTACTATCTAATTTCTAGTTGTAAATAATATGACAACTCTCTGGATTTTGAATTGGCAAACTGATAATTTCAAACCGATCATTAGAATTTTTCTAAGGGTTTTGGCATTAAATATTTTGCTTATTTACAATGAAGGTTCTGCTTTGTTTCGAGACGCAATTATTGGCAGAGGGTATAAAAAAGATCATGCTTCAGCTTGCTGACGATGTGCTGTTCCAGTTATATCAACCCAGCCCGGAGACGAAAACTGACATTTTGGAAACCGATTTTAATCTTCTAATGCTAGATGCCGATGCGCAGGCTTTTGATCCGATAGAGATTTTAAGGAGTGTCAAAAAACGATCGCCTGAAAAGAAAGTAATATTCGTTTGCGAAAAGCTGGGACGCACGGTCCTTCATGCTTACCGAAGTGGGCTGGATGGTTGTTTTTCAAAAAAGCAGAATACATCTGAAATCATCGCTGCGCTAGGGGATGTGCTGGGTGGTAAGGTGCATGTGCCGCAAAGTATCATCATGAATATCTTGTGCGATGGTTTTGTTTTTACTGATTTTGATACAAAATTGGGGCAACTATCCAAACGTGAGCTTGACGTGCTCGAACATATCGCAAGTGGTAGAAGTATGAAGGAGTCTGCCCGTATCTTGGGTCTAGCCCCCTCAACTCTTTCTGCCCACAAACAACGCATCATGAAAAAACTGGGGCTGATCAGTTCGCGCGAGTTCAATAATTTTCTGCAGGCTTTTATGCAAACGAAAAAAAGCCTCACCACAAGGGGTGAGGCGATCAAGTGATCCGGATTGGATTCAAACCAATGACCTGCTGCTTAGAAGGCAGCTGCTCTATTCAACTGAGCTACCGGACCCTGCTGTTTTAATATCAGCTGCGCAAAGTTACATTTCTTTAACTTGCGGAACAAACCACTTTAATGTCTGCTGTCTTTCATTACGGTACTGATCAACTTACGGTGGCCATTGCCATCGCTATCGCCAATGGATCTTGCAAGGGAGTAATCAGCCCTGAGACAGCTATGCGGGTTACGGCATCGGAGCAGGAAGTGAACGATATCGTATCCTCCGGGCAGACAGTATACGGGGTCAATACGGGATTTGGCATATTGGCTTCTACGGCGATCTCTGCTGCTGATACGACGATTTTGCAGCACAAGATCTTGCAAAGCCATAGTGTGGGGGTTGGCACTTCGGTGCATCCAGAAATTGCAAAGCTGATGCTTGTTACCAAGGCACATTCTCTTGCCAAGGGATATAGCGGCATCCGGTTGTCTACCCTTCAGCGTATCATTTGGCATATCGACAATAATGTAATTCCGGTTGTGCCGGAAAAAGGAAGTGTTGGCGCTTCGGGCGATCTGTCTCCGCTGGCGCATCTTTTTTTACCGCTGATCGGGTTGGGTACGCTTTGTGTTACGAGCGCAGGTAAAAAAGAATATGAACTTGTCGCCGCTGCAGATTATCTGGCCTCTCTTGGCATAGCCCCACTTTCGCTGGGTCCAAAAGAAGGGTTGGCACTTATTAACGGTACACAGTTTATTTTGTCGTTCGCCATCAAGGCCGTGCAGCGTATGCACAACTGTCTGGAGGCGGCCGATATTATTGGTGCCATGAGTCTCGAAGCCCTGACCGGTACCAAAGCTCCGTTCGATGCCAGATTACATGCGCTTCGTCCTTTTGCTGGTAACAAACTAGTGGCGCAGCGTCTCCGTCTTCTTTTACATGAATCGGCCATCATGGATAGCCATGTCGATTGTGGTAGGGTGCAAGACCCGTACTCGCTTCGTTGTATGCCACAGGTCCACGGTGCTTCGAGAAACGGCTGGCTTCATCTTAGTGAACTCACGCAAATAGAACTGAATTCCGTTACCGACAATCCCGTATTGCTCGGGGCGGGTGAAACGATCAGCGGGGGTAATTTTCATGGACAACCCTTGGCTATACCGCTCGACTATGCTTGCGTGGCGGCAGCAGAGTTGGGCAATATCAGCGATCGCCGTTGTTATCTGTTACTGGAAGGAAAATGGGGGCTCCCTGTTTTGTTGATGAACAATGTAGGGCTGAACAGTGGCTTTATGATCCCGCAGTATACTACGGCTGCTTTGGTAACCGAAAACAAGACCCTTTGTTTTCCGGCCAGCGCCGACAGCATTCCCACCTCTTTGGGTCAAGAGGATCATGTTTCGATGGGTAGCATCAGCGGTCGTAAACTGAACCAGATCATCGACAACCTGGAGTATATCTTGGCCATAGAACTACTATCAGCCTGTCAGGCCATTGAGTTCAGAAGGCCCTTGAAAAGCTCTTCAGTTCTAGAGTTCGCACACTCCTATGTACGTGATTATGTTTCTTTTGCAAGCGAAGACAGAATATTTTCTTTAGATGTAGAACAAGTAGCTTCTCGCCTTCGTTCCTTTGATTTTGTGGACAAGGTCAACCAGTTTGCCCACGTGTCTGGCTTGTCGCTGAATGAGGGGTATCCTCAATTTAGTCTGTGACTTTTATGACTAGTTCCTGATCTTCAAAGAGGCCGCTGTATCCAGGGCCAGATCGATCATGGGTAAAAGAGCCTTCTCTCTTTGCTCAGGAGTGAGTTTTTGTTTTGCTGCGATCAGGTCCGATACGGTGAGCAAACAAGCTGCATTTTTTTTGCAATGTGTTGCATTGGCAAAAAGGGCGAATGATTCCATCTCTACCGCAAGACAACCGTGCTCCATGGCCAGCGGTGAGAAGCCTTCTTGATTCGAATAAAATACATCACTGGAGTGGATCGCACCCTCTTGCAAGGGGAGCTTTTTTTGCTTGGCCAATTGGTTGATGACTTCGTAAGTATTGCCTTGGCTATTTAATACTGACCCTTTTATTCCCCAGGCATGCAAGGCAAAGGTCGATTCACTCACTGCTTGTTTTACATTGATCAGGTCGAATAATTGCAAGGCAGGATCGTAGGCTCCGCAGGTGCCGATCCGGATGATGGTATTGACTTGGTACTCGGTGTACAATTCGTACGAATAAATGCCGATGGACGGACAACCCATGCCACTTGCCCCTACGCTTATCTGCTGGCCCTTGTAGGAGCCTGTGTAAAAAAGGCAGTTACGGGTTTCACTGACCAGCTGCGGCGAAGAGAGAAATGTCGTAGCAATGTATTTTGCCCGCAAGGGATCGCCAGGCAGTAACACGATGGGGGCGATCTCGCCGGGGGCAGCGCTAATGTGGATGCTCATAATGGATGCTTCACCGACAAGATATGTATTTTTGCTTTTTGATAAAAACGTAAACTATGATCGCCGCTACCGCATCTACATCGATACCGTTAAAGACCCCGACCGGCACTACGCTTCACTGCAAGGGATGGGTGCAAGAAGCTGCTCTCAGAATGTTGCTCAATAATCTCGATCCTGCGGTAGCCGAGAGACCCGATGAGTTGATCGTATATGGAGGAAGGGGCAAGGCGGCCAGAAATCAAGAGGCGCTCGAAAATATTATTCGCTCGTTGCTGATCTTAGAAGATGACGAATCGTTGCTGATACAGAGTGGTAAACCGGTCGCTATTTTAAAGACGCATCCCGATGTTCCCCGTGTGCTGTTGAGTAACTCGCAGTTGGTTCCCAACTGGGCTAATTGGAAACATTTCGATGAACTAGAAAAAAAGGGGTTGATGATGTACGGTCAAATGACCGCAGGAAGTTGGATTTACATTGGCTCACAAGGTATCGTTCAAGGAACCTACGAGACCTATGCGGCCGCAGCCGATAAGCATTTTGGCGGATCATTAAAGGGAACGCTGAACGTAACGGCCGGTTTGGGTGGAATGGGTGGCGCACAGCCATTGGCCATTACCATGAACGAAGGGGTGGCATTGGTGGCTGAGGTAGAGGAGTGGCGTATAGACAAGCGAATAGAGACCAGATATCTCGATGAAAAATTCACCGACATCGACCAGGCCATTGAAAAAGCCCTTCAGTACAAGTCGCAAGGAGTGGCACGCAGCATCGGGGTATTGTGTAACGCCATAGAATTACTGGAGAGGTTGCTTCAAAGAAACATAATCCCCGATACGCTTACCGATCAGACCAGTGCGCATGACCCGTTGATCGGGTATTGGCCGCATCAAGCCTCATACCAAGACGCAGTTGCGCTGCGCGAAAAAGATCCAAAGGCCTACACAGCGCTGGCTTATCATTCTATGTATCACCATGTGTCGCTGATGGTGCAATTGATGAACAAAGGGTCCATCACATTTGATTATGGCAACAACATCAGGGCGCGCGCGCAAGAGTATCAGCAAAAACATTTACCGGGCGATTCGCTCGATTGCTTTGCTTTTCCCGGATTTGTTCCGGCCTATATCAGACCTCTTTTCTGCGAGGGTAAAGGTCCTTTTCGTTGGGCTGCTCTCAGTGGCGATCCGGCAGACATTGCTGTTACCGACGAACTGATCATGTCTCTTTTTTCAGAGAATAAAGGCCTTATGCGTTGGATGAAAATGGCGCGCGAAAAGATCGCTTTTCAAGGATTGCCCGCCCGTATTTGTTGGTTGGGGCAGGGCGAGAGAGAGAAGGCAGGATTGGCTTTTAACGAGTTGGTTCGAACAGGAAAAGTAAAGGCACCCATCGTAATCGGAAGGGATCATCTTGATACTGGCAGTGTGGCCAGTCCCAATCGCGAAACCGAAGCCATGCTCGATGGCAGTGATGCAGTGGCCGATTGGCCCGTCTTGAATGCACTGGTCAACACGGCCGGAGGGGCCAGTTGGGTCAGTTTGCATCATGGTGGTGGTGTGGGAATGGGATACAGCATTCATTCCGGTATGGTGATCGTTGCCGATGGTACGGAGCAGGCAGCCGCCAGGCTCTCTCGTGTGTTACGAAACGATCCCGGAATGGGAGTCATTCGCCATGCCGACGCCGGTTATGATATTGCACAGCGAGTGGCATCCGAAAAAGGACTTGATCTGCTCGAAAAATTAAAAGGATCAGGCCTCTAAGCGGGTGGGTTCCTTGTCGGCCTTTGCGTAAGCGTACCTATTAAGCAGCGAAGTTTTGTAATACCCGTCAATTCCAAGCGAAGCTAGTGAGCCGACATTTTCAAGATCTACATAGCCGTCAGCTTGCACAGCAACACTAGGTACGTATATGTCTTGAATGGCGCCCACTACCAAAAACGTATTATTTTGTTTTAGCGGAATAATCTCTTGCAATTCCATGCTGTATCGAACTTTGCTTTCTTTTACAAAAGGTGCTTTGGTGTGGTCTGTCCAAAGCGGAGAAAGACCCGTTTTTTCAAATTCGCTTTCATGCTTTGCGTACTTTGCACTGGTTTGATGGGCTTTTTCCAAGAACTCTTCGTGAATATGGTTGATGGTATAGCTTCCTGTGTGCTCGATATTGGAGAGGGTATGGGGAGAAGCTTCTCTAGGGCGATTGATAAAACCCACCAGGGCGGGGTCTGCGCCTAAGTGTACGATATTGCTGAAGATGGCGAGATTGGGATTGTTTTCTTGATCGACAGTCCCGATCAGGCTTACGGACTTAAATCCGCTGATGGAATTAATGAAATTCCCGCGGTAAAATCTGTCCCAGCTTTTGACCTCTTGGATAGTGAAATGCTTCATCAAATCTGTTTAACAACGAATCATAAAAAAGGTTAATCTATTAACGATTATTTTTGGAATATGCAATGGTTGTCTGTAAATCAAGTTGTTAAGTGCCTAACTGACCGCCCGGTTGTTGATGGGGTCAGTTTTTCGTTGCAGTCCGGTACCAGGCTGGGTATTGCGGGAGAGACCGGCGCGGGTAAATCGTCGCTTCTAAAAATAATGGCAGGTCTGATGCAACCCGATCAGGGCACAGTTCTGTTCGAAGAAAAAAGAGTGCTGGGGCCAGATGAAAAGTTGCTACCCGGACATCCCCATATTGCTTACCTGAGTCAGCATTTTGAGTTGATCAACCATTACAGAGTGAGTGAATTTTTAGCACTGACAAGCCAACTTGAAAAAGAGCAAGCCGAGCGGCTTTATTCAATTTGCGGAATCGACCATCTGCTAGACAGAAAGACCAGTCAGCTCTCTGGTGGAGAGCGTCAACGCGTGGCACTGGCCAATGCGCTGGGGAAACAGCCTCGTCTGCTTTTGCTCGATGAGCCTTTTTCAAACCTTGATCCAGCCCATAAAGAAAACATCAAGGAACTGCTCAGCAACCTGGAGCAGGCCCTCTCCGTTACGGTTTTGATCGTCTCGCACGATGCGGCCGATTTGCTGTCTTGGGCCGATACGATCTTGCTGCTGCAAAATGGCCGGGTGGTGCAAGAGGGCACACCCTTTTCGCTCTATCTGCATCCACTTAACGCTTATTGTGCCGGGTTATTAGGGCCATACGCAGAGGTGCCGGGTGAATGGTTAGCCCAACTGGCAGGCCATGATCGCTCACATTTGATTTCTCCCTGCTATTTTGTGAGACCTGAGCATTTTTCGATCAGTCACGTGCAGGAGTCGGCCCTAACCAAACCCCTTACCATAGAATCTGTTCAGTTCATGGGCTCCCACACGCTGGTAGTAGCACATTGCGAAGGTTTGACGGTCAAGATAAGCACCTCGGATCGTTCCTATAAAAAGGGACAATCAGCCCACCTGTCAGTAAGAGATTGGGTCTGGTAAATCTTCTCACATTTTATGCCACTTATTGTGAATAACTGGGGGTAGAAGGCCTTAATTATTCTGGTCTTTTCCCGTTAAATTCGCGGCAGACATTTCCCTATTAAAATAGATTCATTGTGAGATTAAAGAGCTTAGAAATCAAGGGTTTCAAGAGTTTTGCTGATAAAACCATCATCAATTTCGACGATAATATTACCGGCATTGTGGGTCCGAACGGATGTGGCAAGTCAAACATAGTAGACAGTATACGCTGGGTTATTGGTGAACAAAAGATCAGTCAGCTGCGTAGCGAGAATCTCGACAGCCTGGTCTTTAATGGTTCCAAAACGCGCAGTGCAAGTGGTCTGGCAGAGGTCAGCTTAACGTTCGAAAACACCCGAAACCTGCTGCCAACCGAATTCAATATCGTTACCATTACGCGCAAGTTCTATAAGAACGGAGAAAGTGAATACAGGCTTAACGACGTGCAATGTCGTTTAAAGGATATTCAAAATCTTTTTTTGGATACCGGTATTAGTACCGACAGCTATGCGATCATTGCGCTGGACATGGTCGACGACCTGATCAAAGACAAAGACAATAGTCGGCGTAAGATGTTAGAACAAGCAGCCGGCATTTCCATTTACAAAACCCGCAAGAAAGAAGCCAAATCAAAACTAGAGGCCACTGAACAAGATCTGGCTCGTATCGAAGACCTGCTCTTTGAGATCAATAACCAATTGAAGTCACTCGAAAGCCAAGCGAAGAAAGCCGAGAAGTATCAAGAGATCAAGAAGGAGTATCGCGAGGTGAGCATTGAATTGGCCAAGGCTTCGCTTGAGGGCTTTAATCTAACGTACAAAGACCTCACTGAGCAGCAAGAAAAGGAGACCAATCGTAGACTAGAGATCGAAGCCACCATTGGAACGCAAGAAGCGGCCCTCGAAAAAGAGAAGTTGGCTTTTGTAGAAAAGGAGAAGTCTCTTCAACGCATGCAGCAGTCCTTTAATGAACTGCAGCAAACGGTACGCGTAAAAGAAAACGACAAGAACCTTGCTTCACAGCGAATCGAACATCTTTCAGAGAAGCAAGAGTCCCTTCGTGCGTTTCTTTCGAAGGCTGAGGGCCAGCTAAAGGGTATCGAAGAAAGCATCGCCTTTACCGGTGGTCAAATAGCCGAAGAAGAAAAAGCACTTCAGCAACTAGAGCAGGAGCTCTCTTTGCTGCAAGAAGGCATGGAGCAATCCAGACTGCGAATGGAGCAAAAAAGAGCTTCACTCGATCAGCTTCGTCAAGAATATCAACAAACCCAGCGGCTGCAATTCGATGCTGAAAAGCGGGTTGCGGTAGCCGATACATCGGTGCAGAATTTACTACGCACCTTGCAGCAGCTCGAAGCTGAAAAAGCCCAACGCACTTCGCAGTTAGAGCAACTCGAGAGCGAGCGTGCAGAAAAGGAGAAGACCTTGGCTGTTCGCAAAGTTGATCTAGAGCAATTACAGCAACACCAAGACAACACTAAAGAGCAGATCTTGCAGACGCAAGCCATTTTGGAGGGACTGCGTAACGAATTGGCAGAGGAAAGTCGCAAGCTCGATGCCAAAAAGAATGAGCACGCCTTGCTAAAGAGCATGATCGACTCGATGGAAGGATACCCCGAATCGGTCAAATTCTTGCACAACAATAAAGAGTGGAAATCTGCAGTGCCCATCCTCTCCGATGTTCTCTACGTTAAAGAAGAATATCGAAAGGCCCTCGAAAATGTATTGGAGCCTTATCTCAGCTACTATGTGGTCGCTAATTTGCAAGAAGGACTTGATGCCGTTCACCTGCTCGATAAACATCAAAAGGGTAAGGCTAATTTCTTCTTGCTAGATCAGATCAATTCGAAGGTCAACGCAACCAATACGCATGCCCTTGCCGGGGCCATTGCTGCACTGCAGGTGGTCGAGGTAGAGGAGCCCTATCAGAAATTGGCCGAGCATCTACTGGGGAATGTCTACATAGCAGAGACCGAAGAGGCGCTGACCAATAGCAACGGTCATGTGGTGATCGAAAAGCAGGGCCGCTACGTGAAAGGCACCTTCTCGCTTACCGGTGGCAGTGTAGGATTGTTCGAGGGAAATAAGATCGGTCGTGCCAAGAATCTCGAAAAGTTGCAAAAGGAGATCGATGGTCAGCAAGCTGTTGTGGAGTCACTTCGCGCCCGCATTCAAACGCGCCATAACGAGGTGATCGCTTTTAACGAAGACCTTCGTGAGACGGCCTTGCGCCAAGCCGAAAAAGAGATACAGCAACTCACCAATGAGGTTTTTGCCATTCAAAATAAAGTCGAAAATCTTTTGGCCACGCAGCAGACCAGTATTGCGCGCATGGCCGAGTTGCAGCAACAAGTTGAACAGACCTTACAGTCCGTATCGGGTGTACGTAGCGAATTCGAACAGCTAAATGCCACTTTTGCAGGGCTTCAGATCTCGCTACAGGGTGCGGAAAATGAATTCCGTTCATCAGAGCAGGCTTTCAATCAGGCATCACTGCAATTCAATGAATTCAATCTTTCCGTAACGCGTCAGCAAAATAAGATCAGTGGCCTTGCGCAAGAAGCGGCTTTCAAAAACAGCCAGCTCAGCGACCTGCAGTCGCAGGTTGAGCAAAGTAAGTTGCAGCAAGGAGAAACAGTACAGTCAGCTGAACAATCGCGCGAGCAGCTGGCGCTGATCGAGCAACAGCTTTTGGACTTATTGCGCAAAAAAGAAGAAGACGAAAGAGCCCTCAATACGGCCGATCAGGAATACTATGTTCTTCGAAACGAATTGAGCGAAAAAGAAAGTGCCATTCGTTTGCAGAGTAAAGAAAAAGAGCAGATCGAGTTCTTACTTGCGGCCATTAAGGATAAGCTCAACGAGCTCAAGTTGCAATTAGCAGGGATGAAAGAGCGCCTGAGCGTAGAGTTCAGGGTCGATCTTGAGCAGATCTTGGGTGAGGCACGCCTTTCTGAGACCGCGCTCGATGAATTACAAGCCACTGCAGAGCGAATGAAGAAGCGTCTCGAAAATCTCGGTGAGGTCAATCCAACGGCCATCGAGGCCTTTACGGAAATGAAGAAGCGCTATGATTTTATCGTAGAGCAGAAGACCGACCTGGTAACGGCCAAGGATAGTTTACTTAAGACCATCGAAGAGGTCGAGGCAACGGCCAACCAGAAATTTCTTGACACTTTCGAGCAAGTGCGCACCAATTTTCAAAAAGTATTCAAGACGTTGTTTACCGAAGACGACCAGTGCGACCTTGTACTGGAAGATCCGGAGAATATCGCCGAAAGTGGCATAGACGTTGTAGCCAAACCCAAAGGCAAACGGCCTTCTTCGCTTACACAGCTAAGTGGAGGAGAGCGTACCCTTACGGCCACGGCCTTACTGTTTGCTATCTATCTGATCAAGCCGGCCCCTTTCTGTATTCTCGACGAGGTCGATGCCCCTCTTGATGATGCCAATGTGGGCAAGTTCACCAATATGATCCGTCAGTTCAGCGAAAACTCTCAATTTATTATTGTTACCCACAATAAAATGACCATGAGCACCGTAGATGTCATATACGGTGTTACCATGCAAGAGCCCGGGGTCAGTAAACTGGTAACAGTGGATTTTCGCAGTTTACAGCAGAATTGATCTTTTTAAAATGAGGTTCATTTTATCATTTGTGACGCTTTGCGCCCTGGCAGTTGGGGTACAGGGTCAGGGGCAGCCCGAAGGGATCTTTCTTGGCGCAAAAGCTCCTGATTTTACCGGCACCGATCAGTTTGGAAGGCAGGTCAATTTGCGACAGCTGGCCAAGAGAGAACCCGTTCTGCTTGTCTTTTACAAGGGATACTGGAGCCCTCAATGCACTCGTTTGCTTTCTCGCTTACAAGACTCCCTTTCTTTTTTTACCGACCGTCAGATCACGGTGCTGGCAGTTAGTCCCGAATCGGATTCTTGCCGCGCATTGACCTTACAAAAGACCAGGGCAGGCTTTTCGCTGGTATGGGACTCCGCCCATCTTATTTCAAAACGATATGATGTATTGCTAGAACTTTCGGAATCGCAGCTGGCCCGTTATAGAAGCGGCGGCATTGACTTGGTCAAATTGAACGCTCCCAATACCCCGCAGCTTCCTGTGCCTTCGGTTTTTTTAATTGGAAAAGATTACAGCATAACCTATCGTTTTTTTGACCCCGAGCAAAAACGAAGGCTCAGTGTAAAAGAGTTATTGCAACAGTAAGCACTCAATTGGTATATTTGCCTGCTTGTAATTGCTATGGCAAAAGAAAAAGACAGCTCCTTGTTCGAGTATACCGAAGATAGTATCCAGTCGCTCGACTGGAAGCAGCACATTCGTCTTCGTCCGGGCATGTACATTGGAAAATTAGGTGATGGTTCTTCGCCCGACGATGGCATCTACGTACTGGTCAAAGAGGTAATGGACAATTGCATCGACGAATACACCATGGGTTTTGGGAAAGCGATCGATCTGCATATCGAAGGAAAGACCGTTACGGTCAGGGATTATGGTCGGGGAATTCCGCTGGGAAAAGTCGTGGATGTGGTTAGCAAGATCAACACGGGTGCCAAGTACGATAGTAAGGCATTTCAAAAATCAGTGGGGCTCAACGGGGTTGGTACTAAGGCCGTAAATGCGCTGAGTAATTATTTTAAGGTCACGGCCATTCGTGATGGCAAAGAGAAAACCGCCGAATTTACGCGTGGTGAGTTGGTCAAGGAGCAAAAAGAGGCCAAGACAACGGAGCCCAATGGTACACTCGTTTCATTTACCCCCGACGACAGCGTTTTTAAGAACTTTCGTTTCTTGCCCGAGTTTCTCGATAATCAACTTTGGAACTATTGCTTTTTGAATGCCGGTCTCAAGATCAACTTCAACGGCAAGACCTATATCAGTAAAAATGGATTGCTCGATCTGTTGCAGCGAAAGACCAACGAAGACGAGATCCGCTATCCGATCATTCATCTGAGCGGTACGGATATTGAGGTAGCCCTCTCTCATACCAACGACTATGGCGAAGATATTTACAGCTTCGTAAACGGACAACATACGACCCAAGGGGGAACCCATCAACAGGCCTTCCGTGAGGCGTATGTAAAAACGATCCGTGACTTCTTTAAAAAGGATTATGACGCCTCCGATATCAGGACGGGTATTGTGGCGGCTGTTTCCGTTCGCGTGGTAGAACCCGTATTCGAATCGCAGACCAAAACAAAACTGGGCTCTGTTAATGTCGATATCGAAGGACCCAGCATGCGACAGTTCGTAGGTGATTTTCTGGCTCGTGAGCTTGACAACTACTTGCATAAGCATCCCGCTGTGGCCGACGCGCTCAAAAAGCGCATTGAGCAAAGTGAACGCGAACGAAAGGAACTGGCCGGCATAAAAAAACTTGCTAACGAAAGGGCCAAAAAGGCCAATCTGCATAATAGAAAGCTTCGTGACTGCCGCTTTCATCTTAGTGATGATGTACCGGCCCGTGGCAAAGAGGAGTTTTTGGCCCGGCAAAAGGAAACTACCATCTTTATTACCGAAGGTGATAGTGCCAGTGGTTCCATTACCAAGGCTCGTAAGGTAGAGACACAAGCGGTATTTAGTTTACGTGGAAAGCCACTGAACTGTTTTGGATTGACCAAGAAAGTAGTGTATGAAAACGAGGAGTTCAATTTATTGCAGCACGCCCTAAATATTGAGGAAGGGCTTGAGGGGCTTCGTTACAATAATGTGGTGATCGCTACCGATGCCGATGTAGACGGCATGCACATTCGCCTCTTGCTGATGACCTTCTTTTTGCAATTTTTTCCCGATCTGGTCAAACACGAAAAGGTCTATGTGCTCGAAACGCCGTTGTTTAGGGTACGCAATAAGCAAGAGACCATTTATTGTTATTCCGAACAAGAGAAATTAGC
>DNMB01000023.1:0-632 GCA_003489485.1 Chitinophagaceae bacterium
CGGCGGGTGCTCCGTTGGAGGAGAGCGAAAAGGAGATCATCGATCGGGTCGTAGACATTATCAAGCCTTACCTGTCTGCAGCTGCCTTGGCAACGATAGAGCAAAAGGGGCATTACGTATGGAACGAAGAGTTTGGATGGGTTACCCCCACCGTAGACAGCGATAAGGAGATCTGTGCATACGGCATTCGGTTGGCCGATGGCACCATCCAATGCGGATTTGAAAAAGCGCATACCGAAAAGAAGATCGATTGGAAAAAGCCCATCAGCTGTCACTTGTATCCCATAACGGCCAAGCCCGGCAAGCACGGCGATTACGAGCGTGTCAACTATGAGCCTCGTGAGCAGTTGTGCGCATCGGGTTGCTCATTGGGAGAAAAGCTGCAGGTGCCCGTCTACCAGTTCTTAAAGGAACCCATTGTTCGAAAATGGGGGCTCGAATTCTGGCAAGCGCTAGACACTATCGCAAAAGGGGAGTGGGAAGAAATCGATTTTAAAGAATAGTGTGTAATTTTCGTCCGTGAAGACAACCCAAGAAGAATTTTTGGCCAAAAGTGCCGTCAAGGCCAGCGATCGGGAACACCGTCGCAAGATCAATTTTAACATTGGTAAGTACAATGCCGTCGTTCCGAA
>DNMB01000023.1:1013-3274 GCA_003489485.1 Chitinophagaceae bacterium
GCTAAATGGAAAGCGATCGCCACGCTCGACAAACAACTGGAACTCTTCGAAGCTACCATTACACGCCGCGGCGCCAAAGTAATCTGGGCCGAAGATGCGCAGCAGGCTCTCGATGCCATTGGCCGGATCTGTCGCGAAAAAAAATGCAAGACGCTTGTCAAGAGCAAGAGCATGGTCACCGAAGAGATCCATCTTAACGATTACCTGCAATCGATCGGTGTAGAAAGTGTAGAGACCGATCTGGGAGAATATATTCAGCAACTAGATGGCGAGGCACCTTATCATATCGTTACCCCGGCCATGCATAAAAGCAAAGAAGATGTAGCCAAGCTCTTTGCTGAAAAATTGGGGACCGACCCCAAAGCAACGCCGGAGCAATTAACACTTACGGCACGAGATATCTTGCGAGAGAAATATGTACAAGCGCAGGTCGGTGTTACCGGTGCTAATTTTATTGTGAGCGATGTGGGGGGTATTGCGGTTACGGAGAACGAGGGTAATGCACGCTTAAGCTGCGCCTGGCCCGATACACATATTGTGATTGCCGGTATAGAAAAGGTCATTCCCTCTATTGCCGATCTGGGATTGTTCTGGCCGCTGCTTGCCACTTTTGGAACGGGGCAACAAGTAACGGTCTACAATTCGTTGGTAACAGGTCCTCGTCAGCCCGGAGAGACCGACGGTCCTACCGATATGTATGTGATCTTGCTCGACAACGGACGCACAGAGATCTTGGCCGACGAACGTCAACGCGAGAGTCTGTACTGTATTCGTTGCGGAGCTTGTCTGAATGCTTGTCCGATCTATAAGAACATCGGTGGACATGCCTATGGTGCCACGTACAGCGGACCGATTGGTTCGGTCATTACGCCTCATTTAAAAGGCATGGACGAATATAAGCACCTGAGTTTTGCCTCTTCGTTGTGCGGCAATTGTACCGAGGTCTGCGCCGTCAAGATCAATTTGCATGAGCTGTTGCTCGAAAATCGATACGCATCTGTTCGGGCAGGGCAGAGCGAACTTCTCGAAAAGATCGCCTGGCGGGCTTGGAAGCAAGCGATGCTCTTTCGTCCTGCACTGAATCTTGCTACGGGAAAGATGAAGAATTGGTTTGTCAACAAAGTCGTTACCGGATGGACCGCACAACGTGGCGAACTGCATTTTCCCGAAAAGACGTTCAACCAGCGCTGGAAAGAAAAGTACGGCGATCGGTAGATCAAATTCCTTCGGCCTCGGGTTGCTCTATCGGGGCACCTGTTTTAAATGCTTTATTGACCAGCCATACGCCCAACAGCGTAATGGCGCCTCCGATCAAAATGTAGATCGTGATCCTTTCGTCAAAAAGCAATGCTCCACATAGTAATGCCACCACCGGATTTACATAAGCATAGATCGAGGCTTGTTCGGTAGGAAGGTGTTGCAAGGCGTACAAATAAGCGATGAAGGAAAGCACCGAACCAAAAAATACCAGGTAACCTAGTACCATCCAGGAATTGAAAGGGATGGAGGCGAGCGGAACGGACCAACCTGTTACGTGCGTAAAAAAGGTGAGCAGCATACCCGACAATAACATTTGTATACCTAAACTAAAGTAGGGGTTAAAGCGAGTGGCTTGTTTTTTTGTATAGAGGGTGGCAAAGGCCCAGGTCCAGGTGGCAATGAGCGAAAGCATAATGCCAAAACGAAAATCAGGGTCTAAAAAATCGCTCAGGTGGTCGTAAAAAATGATGCAAACACCTGCGAAACCCAGTAGCAGCCCGCCGATCGCTTTACCCGACATCTTTTCTTTTTGCGTAAAGAATCCGATCACCACCAGCCAGAGTGGAAAGATGGCACCCATAATGGAACCGAGTCCTGCCGAAATGTATTTGACTCCCCAGGTGCTGAGTCCGTTGCTCATTACAAAATTCAAAAAACTAAGCAGCAGCAGCGGTCTCCATTCTCTGCCGCGAGGCAGCGGGGTTTGTTTGTAAAGAAAAAAACAGACGTAAAGGATCCCTGCCGTTAGTTGTCTCAGGCCTGCCAACTGAAGGGCGGGAATATGTCGTGTACCTTCTTTCGAAGCCACCCAGGTGGTGCCCCACAACAAGCAAACGGCTGCCAGCGCCAGCAAAGCTTTGGGCCGGGTATGTTGCGGGGAAGGCATATTGTGAATGCGAAGAATTAGTGCTTAAAATGTCGCTGTGCAGTCAAGATCAAGATCAGCTGCTGTTGTTTGCAGTAGTCGATCGAATCCTGATCGCGAATGGAGCCGCCGGGTT
>DNMB01000023.1:3699-6873 GCA_003489485.1 Chitinophagaceae bacterium
TTAAATTGATTGGCTTTCTCGAGTGCTTGCCGTAACGAGTCGATGCGGCTGGTTTGTCCGCATCCTTTGCCGATCAGTTGTTTGTTCTTGACCAGTGCGATGGCATTCGACTTAAGGTGCTTTGCGATCAGATTCGCAAATAAAAGATCTGCCTTGGTGGCATCGGGACATGCCGGTCCGGCCACTTGGTTCCACTCCGCTGCATTGCCCTTGTCGCAATCTTGTACCAAGACGCCATTGAGCACTGATCGAAACTGGCGCGTAGCGGCCGTATGGGGTTGTAACTGTAATAAGATCCGATTCTTTTTTGCTTGCAATAATTGAAGCGCCTCTTCGTTGAAAGAAGGGGCCATCAATACTTCAAAAAAGATATCCTGAATGGAGGCCGCTGTTTCTTTGTCGATGGGTCGATTGCAAACCAATACACCTCCGAAAGCGCTCTCGGGATCGCCGGCCAGTGCGGCCTGCCAACATTCAAATACGGTAGGTCTTTGCGCTACCCCGCAAACGTTATTGTGTTTGATGATGGCAAAGCAGGGTTCATCGAATTCGCCGATCAGTTGCAGAGCCGCTTCTATATCGAGCAGATTGTTATAGGAAAGTTCCTTTCCATGCAATTGCGTAAAGAGTTCTTCGGTGCGTCCATAGAACAAAGCGGTCTGGTGTGGATTTTCTCCGTAGCGAAGGGAGCGCGATGTACCGATGGCTTTTACAAAGCCGGTGTTTCCTTGCGGATCGAAGTACTGTGCAATGGCCGCATCGTACTGCGCCACGATGGCAAATGCATTTGCTGCCAGTTGTTTTCGTTGCGCCAGTGTTATCGTGCCCTGTTGATCTGCCAACAATTGTTGCAGGTAAGAATAATCCTTTTTAGCGGCCAGCACGGTCACATCACTAAAATTCTTTGCAGCGGCCCTTATCATCGAGGGTCCGCCAATATCGATTTTTTCGATGATGGCCTTTTCGTCGTTGGTGCTTGCTACGGTCTCTTCGAACGGATAAAGATCTACGATGACCAGGTCGAGGGTTGGAATATTATACTGCTGCATCTCCTGCACATGCGTGGCATCGCTGCGTTTGCCGAGGATACCACCAAAAACCGAGGGGTGCAAGGTTTTGACCCGTCCTCCCAATATAGAGGGATAGCCGGTAAGCGTTTCTACCGCAATCACAGGTACTCCAAGCGAAGCAATGAATGTTTGCGTTCCACCCGTGGAGTAGATAGTAACGCCCAGTTTATGCAATTGGTGAATGATAGGTTCCAGTCCGTCCTTGTAAAAGACGGAGATCAGTGCGGTTCTTATTTGTTTATCCATTGGTAAAAGGCGGGCTGGTGAGAAGGGGCGAAGGTACTTTATCGAAAGGAGCTCACAAAGGCGCCGTTGATCTTTGTGTCGTGTATCGGTATGGCCATGCTGTCGAGCAATGCGATCCATCTTTCGCGGGTACGCGCTCCGACCGAACCATCCAATACTGCCGTTCCGATCCGCTTTCTGCAGACCCATTTCTCTCCCCGGTAGGGGGCGTTGCGGCCAATGACCAGCAGGTCAATCGTTGTTGTATCGCGGGTGGGGGGCACGCGATGTTTATCGGGGAGCAGAATTTTTTTACTACCCAGATTCAACTGCTGGCCTTTCGGTAGCGAAAGGGTTTTTTGAATGCCCCATGTGCGTCTTGCTGCTCGCAGGTTGCTCCCAATGTCGATATAATTGTTTTTGGCTCCACTATCTGTCCAGCTCTGGCAAAGGGTGCCGGTTACCAGATCGATCGCTGTGGTGCCGGGTAGATGATACACCACAAGCAGTCGTTGATTTTTTTGTTGATACCGATGCCATCCTTGCCATCCCAGCAGCAAACAACTAAGCAGTAGCGTGAGGTGGCAGGCCGATCGGCTTTTATTGATGATCCAATGTGATGCCAGCAAGATCGTGGCAAAAAGCAATAGGGTCTCGGGCAGACTCCAGTGCAGATCGGTGATAAGCAGCCCCGGCAGCGACTCTACCCATTGTATGTACCGGTTCATTATTTCTATCAAAAACGCTATACCGCTGCCGAGTGGAATGGCCACCATCGGTACAGGGCAGCAGATCAATAGTAATAGAAGTGCTGCCAGTATGATGCTCGACAACGGAACCGCTACCAGGTTGCCAAGCAGAAAGGCGCCCGGAAACTGATGAAACTGATAAAGTGAAATGGGGGTTGTAAACAATTGTGCTGCGATGCTGATCGCTACCAGCTGCCCCGGCGCATGCCACCAGATCTTATTATGGCTTAGTAACCTCGACGTATATCTGCCTATGAGTAAAATGCCGCCAACTGCGGCAAAGGAAAGTTGAAACCCCAAGTCCCATAACCAAAAGGGGTCATAACAAAGCAATAAGAGAGCCGATACCATCAGCGTGTTCAGCGAGTTGCCTTTTCGGTCAATGATCTCTCCCATCGCCACTGAGCTAAACAATAGCGTTGCCCTGAGTAGCGAGGGGGCGCCCCCGGCCAGTAAACTAAATATCCATAGTCCGGCTAAGACCAACAGTTGCGCGAGTCGCTTAATCGGTCTCCATCGGGTAAAGGGGTGCAAGCACCAGTTGAGCAATCCTCCGATCAGTGCCAGGTGCATTCCCGAAATGGCAATAATATGAATAACACCGGTGTTGCTGTACGAACGACTGAGTGTCGGGTCTAGGTCTTGTCTGTATCCAATAAGCAGTGCTTGGGCCAGCCCCAACGCGGTGGGGTCCGAAATATTTTCTCGAAGTATGCTCAGTAGCCGCTCTCGTAGCAGTGACAGTTTTTTTTGCACCGAAAATTTTTTGCAGCGGGCAGATCGATACTCATCCGCTTGCAAATAGAGACGATGCGTGATGCCCTTCATCAACTGAGCTTGTTGCCAGTTCCGCTCTCCGGGGTTTTTCGGGGGTTCAATCAGCGTGGGTAATTTGGCCGCCCATATCGTATCACCGGGCTGCAACCGGGCGGCCCTATCGTCTTTGGGCAGATACAACATCACTTTTCCTGTTAAAGATTCGGGGGTACTGTTTTGTTGATCTCTTTGTACACGCACCAACAATGCATAGCTACGAGGTTTCTCGGTGGGTTCTTCGCATACAATGTATTTCCAGGTATGGTTGCGACCAGCTTGAAATGCATGTCCTATCCATTGGGGGTGGTTTCTGA
>DNMB01000069.1:0-906 GCA_003489485.1 Chitinophagaceae bacterium
TTCAATTATCCCAATCGGTTGGTGCCCTCTGATTTTAAAGGTTGGGTGCAAGAAAGAAGTATTTATCATGCGGCTCCGGGCGCAGCGGGATACCAATATCTTATTCGCATGCAAGATCCCGACGAAAAGACCGATGAAGGAAGTTTAGTGGTCGCTCGTTATGGCAAGGGTTGGTTTACCTACACAGGGCTGGCTTTGTTTAGACAACTTCCGGCCGGAGTGGTAGGGGCTTATCGCTTACTGGCCAATCTGATCGCACTCAATCAACAAGAGAAAAATGGAGTCAACTAATTCTCGGCAAACAAGAACTCGCTCCGATATGGCTTTTTATGTAGCCATTGTAGGAGGCTTATTGCTGGGGATCCTTATTAAAAAGGTGAGAGTGGGCTTGATCATTGGCCTGGGACTGGCTGCTCTGATCGTCTTTACCGGTTGGATAAAAACAAAACGCAGCCGTTAATACTATGCAGCCAAACGAAAAGCCTCCTTTTTTTAAGCATTGGTCCGGCTGGTATGCTTCGCTGCTGGTTTTTTTGGTGCTATTGATCGCGATTTTAAAATTTCTCACTGATTATTTTTCATGAGTACCCTCGATTGGATTGTACTGATCGTTACCCTCAGCGGGATCATCTTCTATGGCTTGCATAAGAGCCGCACTAGCCATACGCTTGATGGCTATTTTCGCTCTAACCGCAATTTGCCATGGGGGTTGGTGCTACTCAGCATAATGGGTACCCAGGCCAGCGCCATTACTTTTTTGTCTGCACCGGGGCAGGCCTATACCGACGGAATGCGTTTTGTGCAATACTATTTCGGTATTCCATTGGCAATGGTGGTGATCTGTATTTTCTTTGTTCCCATTTTTCGAAAAGGTAATTTTTACACGGCCTACGAATATCTCGAGCA
>DNMB01000069.1:1291-2773 GCA_003489485.1 Chitinophagaceae bacterium
CGCGGTCTCTCTACCGGTATCAGTGTCTTTGCTCCCTCGCTCATCTTGTCTTCGCTAATGGGGTGGGACATAATCTGGACCAATATCTTGTTGGGAGGTCTGCTGATCATTTATACCATTTCTGGAGGCGCCAAGGCCGTAGCCTATACCCAGCAATTACAGTTGGCCATTGTATTTACCGGAATGTTTTTGGCTGGCTGGATGGTAGTACGCCTCTTGCCTGCCGATGTGGGTTTTACCGATGCCCTTGCCATTGGTGGACAGTTGGAAAAATTTAATGTCATCTCGTCGGGAATGGTGAACGGTAAATTCGATTGGAGCGATCAGTATAATATTTGGAGTGGTTTGATCGGTGGATTTTTTTTGGCCCTTTCTTATTTTGGTACCGATCAAAGCCAGGTGGGTCGTTATCTGACCGCCCAATCGCTAAGAGAAAGTCGAATGGGGTTGCTGATGAATGGGTTTGTAAAGATCCCCATGCAGTTTTTGATCTTGCTGGTCGGTGTCTTGGTATTTTCTTTTTATCAGTTTAAGCAAGCTCCGATCTTTTTTAATCAGGTACAGCTCGATAAGCTCAGTGCTTCTGCGATCTATGGCGATTCGCTGCGGCTTGTACAGACTTCGTACCAGCAGGTGGGAGCGCAAAAGACCTTGTTGGTTCAGCGATATGCCCGTTTGCGTGCTGCTGAAAAATCCGTTGCCACTTCTACCGATTTTCAGGAGATCAATCTGCAAAAGACCGTTCTGGTCGACTCTTTACGCATTTTGCAAAAACGCGGCGATAGCTTGCGTGCCCGCGTAAAATATTGGATCGGTAACAAGATCTCTTCGGGAGATAGCAACGACACTAACTATATCTTCTTAAAATTCGTGGTCGATCATTTGCCCCCCGGTCTGGTGGGCCTTTTGATCGCGATCATCTTTTTGGCCTCTTGGGGAAGTATCGCCGCCGCCATCAACTCGCTAGCTTCTTCTACCATGATCGATTTTCATAAGCGGTTTTCTTTGCGCGACCGAAGCAGCGAATCCGAGTATAAGATTTCTAAGTGGTACACGTTAGGGTGGGGTGTTTTTTGTATCGTGGTGGCCATGTTCACCTACAATATCGGCAATAGCCTGATCGAAGCGGTCAATGTGCTGGGTTCACTTTTTTATGGGGTGGTGCTCGGGATCTTTCTGGTCGCTTTTTTTATACCTCGCATCAAAAGCGGGCAATTGGTTTTTTGGGCGGCCCTGCTAGCCGAGCTGATCGTTATTGCGGTGTTTCTGTTATCTCGATATGACATTATCGATCTGGCATTTCTTTGGTTGAACCCGCTCGGAGCCCTCCTGGTAGTGATCTTTAGCGGCGTCTTGCAGTGGGGCGCAAAAAAAAGTCGCTCAACAGGCGGAGCGACTTTTTCTGACTAAGACTAGTACGATTATTTTAACTCTGCTAACAGTTTTTCGTTGAGCTTTACGTAATCCATGTTTTTGGCGGCC
>DNMB01000069.1:3056-4225 GCA_003489485.1 Chitinophagaceae bacterium
ATTTGAGCGTTACGTAATCCATGTTCTTGGCGGCCAGTGCCAGCTCTTTTGATTTTTGTGCAGCGGCTTTTGCATCGGCGGTCTTGCCTAATTTGGCCAGACAATTGGCACGCTGGTGGTGTACCCAATAGGCGTTGGGAGTGGCCTCAACTGCCTTATCGAACCAGGCTAGTGCCTGTGTAAGGTCCTTGCCATTATCCATGTAGTACATCGCGGCATTGAAGTAAGGGGGTTTATCTCCTTGCATCACTTTAGCGATATTGTTCATGATCTTGCTGTCGATATCGGTAGTAATGGGCAGGCTTACTTTGGTCTTGTCCCATGCCAGACTGAGTTTGCAGCTGTTGGGCTTAATATCGTCTATCGCTATGGTAAAATTCTCTACGCCGTCTTTTAACTTCTCTACGGGTGCGCTCACTCTTACCAGGTCCATTTCTTGTTTGTAAGCGGCAGCGCCAGTTACATCGGTTTGTTTGCTGACAATAAGGGTCCAGTTGTCTTTGTCGGGAATGCTGAGCAATCCGTACTTGCCAGGAGCAAGGGTTACGCCGCCAATGGTCACCTCATCGCTGAACTGAAGGGTGGTTGCGTTGTTGGCTCCGGTGCGCCAAACCGATCCGTAAGGGACCAGATCGCCAAATACTTTACGACCCTTAACGGCGGGGCGAGAATAGTTGATCTCGATACTGCCAAGTCCAAAGTCTTGTTTTACCGTTTGGGTAGGACTGGGGGCAGGTGTTTTAAGTTGTGCCTGGGCAGTGATCAAAAATCCAAGGCATCCAACCATCCATAAGAGTTTTTTCATGTGTCTAATTTTTAGGAATGTAAAATTAGGACAATCCCTTTATTTGTAGCGACGACAAAAATTAGAGCTCTACTGCTTAAAACCAGGGTGAAACTGTTCGAGCGTCTTGCGAAGAAAATCCCTATCGAGGTGGGTATAGATCTCGGTGGTGGTAATGCTGGCATGTCCCAGCATCTCTTGTACGGCCCGAAGGTCGGCGCCCCCTTCGACCAGGTGGGTGGCAAAAGAGTGGCGAAAGGTGTGGGGCGAAACCGCTTTATTAATGCCCGCCCTACGGGCCAGATCACGAATGATGTAGAAGACCATGACCCTCGAAAGGGCGCTCCCTCTTTTATTCAAGAACAAAATATCTTCCATCCCTTTG
>DNMB01000145.1 GCA_003489485.1 Chitinophagaceae bacterium
GATGATCTTTTCCGAACAAGTAGGTATCGATCAAGCGGCCCGCCACAAAATCGGCCTTGCGAAGATTGACCGCAAGCCGCTGTTTCATGTTTTGCTGATACAAACTCAGTTCATCAGCGGGCATAACAGAATCGGTTACCAGCTCTCTGACCATAGGGAGTAAGGCGTCGATATGCTTCGACATGCAGTGCAAGGTGAGTAAAGCCTGTTCGTTAAAACAACTTCTGTTCAGGTAGGCTCCGTAATAATCTATCGCTTCATTGATCTGCAAGGCCGTCTTGGTGCTAGTACCGTTACGAAGCAAAAAATTTACGGTGGCGGCAAGCAGATCTTGGGTCTCAAAACTATTGCCCGCAGGATACACCCACTCTAACTGCAGCACGTCTTCTGCCCCTGCATTCATACTATATACCGGTATCCCGTTGTCGAGCGTAGCCTGCTCACAGGCACGAAGATTCAACTGAAAGGCGACCGCATCGACAATAGGGGGTGGTTGCGTTCTGTTTAGCATGATAGATTAGTTCGATGCGAGATAATAGAGTGTGTTGGCATTCTCCTGCCTGAAGATGCGTTGAGCCTGCTCACGCAAACTACCGACCGTAACGGCCTCATATTTTCCTAACTCTCGATTCATGTCGGCGGCATCGCCCATCCACTCATAATAAGCCAAGCTACTGGCCCGACTCATCACACTCATATCTTCGAAGGCAATCATACTCTCTGTTTTATTCTTTACTTTCTGCAGTTCCGTTTCACTCACAGGTTTATCAACGATCCGCTGAAGCTGCTCGGTCAAGGCCTGCTCGGCTTTGTCTATTGAAACACCCTTAACTAATTTTCCTTCGATAGTAAGCAACCCCGGATCACTGCTTGCAAAATGATAACAATCTATTGCGCTGAACAACTGCTGCTCTTTGACCAGTGCTTGATACAAACGAGAGGAGGCCCCTCCTCCCAAAATATCAGTAAGCAAATCGGTGGCATGATAAGAAGCATCTTGTCTGGCGCCCATATGCCATGTCTTGCATAACATATCGAGTGGTACCGGAGCAGTTACAGTAAGGTGGCGTGCCGCCCGCTGTTCGGGCTCTTGTAGAAGCGAGCGCTGGTACAAAACGCCCGACGGAATATCGCCAAACCATTTTTCGGCCAACCTTTTTACTTGCGCGGTGTCGACGGCACCCGCAACGACCAAGATGGCGTTACAAGGAGTATAATGTTTAAAGAAAAAGGATTTTACCTGCTGCAACGTGGCCTTTTCGATATGAGACAATTCCTTTCCGATGGTCATCCAGCGATAAGGATGCACCTGGTAAGCTAGTTCACGCATCTTGTGCCAGGCGTCGCCGTAAGGTTTATTGAGATAGTGCTCCTTGAACTCCTCACAGACTACTTTGCGTTGCGTGGCGAGGCTTTTTTCGCTAAAGGCCAACGACAGCATACGATCGCTCTCGAGCCAAAATGCCGTTTCGAGATTATCGGCCGGAAGCTGCAAGTAGTAATTGGTAAGGTCATTGGTAGTGTACGCATTGTTTTCGCCCCCGGCCATCTGTAACGGCTCATCATAATCAGGAATGTGAAGTGAGCCGCCAAACATCAAATGCTCAAAAAGGTGGGCAAAACCGGTATGCTCCGGATCTTCATCCCGGGCGCCAACATTATACAAGATATTAACCACCGCCATTGGTGTGGAGTGATCAGGATGCACCAGCACCCTCAATCCGTTAGACAACGTAAAACGATCGAATTGAATCATAATAAAAAACAAAGTTAACCTTAGTTCTGTCAACAACTCGTAGTCATTTATTGTTAACTAAGAATAACTTTGCCGCATGCAAACCGATCTGTTACTACAAAAGGCCCTGCAGTTCGAATTCTTATCGAAAGAAGAGGGCATCGCGCTCTTTACCGAAGCCCCGTTGGCCGAGCTGATGTGGGTCGCCGATGAGCTTCGTAAAGTACAAGTCCCCCACGGAAAGGTAACCTGGCAAATAGATCGGAACGTCAACACCACCAATGTTTGCATCGCCAACTGCAAGTTTTGCAATTTCTATCGCATTCCCGGTCATCCCGAGGCCTATATCACCACCATGGATACGTATCGCGAGAAGATCCGGGAGACCATCCGCTATGGAGGCGATCAGTTGTTATTACAAGGCGGACATCATCCCGAATTGGGGCTACAGTTCTATGTAGATCTGTTCAAACAGATCAAGAACGAATTCCCCGATATTCGCCTGCATGCACTAGGCCCCCCCGAAGTGGCTCATATTACCAAACTTGAAAAGAGCACGCACCACGAAGTACTCAAAGCACTCAAAGCGGCCGGTATGGATTCACTGCCAGGAGCCGGAGCGGAGATCTTGGTCGACCGAGTTCGTCGCCTAGTTTCCAATGGCAAATGTGGCGCACAGGAGTGGCTCGATGTGATGCACGAAGCGCATAAACTTTACATCCCCACTTCGGCCACCATGATGTTTGGGCACGTAGAGACCATCGAAGAGCGATTTGAGCATTTGATCAAATTACGCGAGGTACAAGCAAAAAAACCGGCCGACTCAAAAGGTTTTCTGGCCTTTATTCCCTGGACGTTTCAGGATGTAGATACGCTGCTGGCCGAAGTAAGAGGCATTCAAAATCTGACCACGCGCGAAGAATACATTCGCATGATCGCCATCAGCCGAATCATGCTGCCGAATATCATCAACATACAGGCCAGCTGGCTCACCGTAGGAAAAGAAACCGCAGGTACCTGTCTGCACGCAGGCGCCAATGACTATGGCTCGATCATGATAGAAGAAAATGTCGTGAGTGCGGCCGGTGCTCCGCATCGATTTACGTACAAGACCATTCAAGACGCTATCCGCGAAGCAGGATTCGAACCCCAACTACGAACGCAGGAATACACATTCAGAGATATTCCTGAGCAGATCGAAGAGCAGGTCATCAATTATTGATCGTTCCTGATATTGCAACCATACCGTAAACGATCAGCTATTGCCTGATGCTGGTCAGCTGTCGCCTCCCTACCGCTCAATATCTTGTCGGAAAGCAAATACATTCCGATGAGCAGACTATCAAATCAAACCGTATTGGTGACCGGAGGAGCCAGGGGCATCGGAGCGGCGATCGCCAAGTTATTCGTACAAGAAGGGGCCGCAGTTATCATTACCGATATCTTACGGGCAGAGGGAGAGTTAACGGCAGCGGCACTGGGTAAAAAATGTATGTTCATTCATCACGACGTAACGCTGGCCAGTGCCTGGAAGCAAGCCGTGAATTTGGGCGAGGCACAAATGGGACC
>DNMB01000188.1:0-1661 GCA_003489485.1 Chitinophagaceae bacterium
GATGCCCCCTACCCCGGTTGTGGCACGATTGTAATTGAAACCCGACTCGCTGCCGCCACGGCTTTTTCTTCTTGGAGCCGGTACATTGAGAGGGAGGGCATACGCTTAGACAGAACCGACCCTATTTTTTTTCAACTGAACACCCTTCCGATCACCATGAAAAAATCGAATTGCGATTATTTCGTAGAAAGTATCGTGACCGACAGAGGCGATATACGCATTCAGATGAAATGGAGAAAGCTCATTGCAGACAGTACCTCAAAAGAACCAGGAGCCTACCAAAACTGGACCTACGAAGACACAAAAAAATCGGTTCCCTTTATCTTGTACAACGAGATCATGAGACTGGTAGACAATTTTGGAAATTACCTGATCTGGTACACGAGATAGCCCATACAAATACTGGCAAAAGAAAAAGGGTTACAAGTTGTAACCCTTTGATTTTCAGTGGGAGCTGACGGGATCGAACCGCCGACCCTCTGCTTGTAAGGCAGATGCTCTAAACCAGCTGAGCTAAGCTCCCTTTTTGCGGAGGGCAAAGATAAGGGGGGGCACGCATTTGAACAAAGCTTTTTAAGAAATAGCATTCAAACTAATTTTGCTACCATGACCGCCTACAAAGAAGATGATCGTTCTCTCCCCTCTCACGAAATGGACGTGCTGACCGATGTGGCAGCGCCGAGCCAGCTCATTGTTTGGAACGACGACGTAAACACATTCGAATGGGTCATCACGACACTGGTAGAGATCTGCGGCCACACACATGAACAGGCCGAGCAGTGCGCTTACCTAATACATTACAAAGGAAAATACGCGGTAAAAAAAGGCGAATTCGAGACCCTGAAACCCATGTGCGATGCGATTCTTGACCGGGGCATCAATGCCACTATCGAAGAGTGCGTTGGCTGATTGTCATAAGGGCAAAACCGGGTATTTTTGTGCCCCATGGAGCTGAGTAAAAATTTCGAACACGGACTGGCAGAAAGCAAGTGGTACCGGCATTGGATCGAGAAAGGCTATTTTCATTCTGAACCCGACAAGCGCGAACCATTTACGGTCGTTATTCCCCCTCCCAATGTTACCGGGGTGCTCCATATGGGGCATTGTCTCAACAATACCATCCAAGATATCTTGGTCAGACGAGCCCGCATGCAAGGCAAAAATGCCTGCTGGGTACCGGGTACTGACCACGCCTCCATTGCTACCGAGGCAAAAGTAGTACAGCTGCTTCGCGAAAAAGGAATCGCCAAATCGTCTTTAAGCCGTGATGCGTTCTTGTCGCATGCCTGGGAGTGGAAGAACAAATACGGTGGCATCATTTTAGAGCAGTTGAAAAAAATGGGATGCAGCCTCGATTGGGAACGCACTCATTTTACGATGGACCCTGCGTATTACAAGGCCGTGATCGATGTCTTCGTTGAGCTTTACAATAAAGGCTACATCTATAGGGGAAAGCGGATGATCAACTGGGATCCCCGCGCTAAAACCGCACTCAGCGATGAGGAGGTGATTCGCAAACAAACCCAGCAGACGCTTTACCATCTTCGCTACAAGTTAGAGGGAGGTAACGATGAGTATATCATTGTAGCCACCGTACGACCCGAGACCATAATGGGAGATACCGCTATTTGCGTGCACCCCGATGATCCTCGCTACAAGGA
>DNMB01000188.1:2047-4062 GCA_003489485.1 Chitinophagaceae bacterium
TATGTGAGCATGGACTTTGGAACAGGTGCGCTTAAGGTAACTCCGGCCCATGACAGTAACGATTACCAGTTAGGACAAAAGCACGGACTGGATGTGATCGACGTATTCAACGATGATGGCACCCTTAGCGAAGAGGCCGGCCTATATGTAGGCAAAGATCGATTCGAGGTACGCAAACTTATTGCCAAAGAGCTCGAAGAAAAAGGATTTCTCGAAAAAACGGAGAGCTACAACAGCGAGGTAGGTTATAGCGAACGCACCGATGTGGTAGTGGAGCCCCGTCTTTCTTTGCAATGGTGGGTCGATATGAAAAAGATCAGCGAGCCCGCCCTGCAGGCCGTTGCAAACGAAGACATCAAGTTTTACCCTGGAAAATTCAAGAATCTCTACCGCCACTGGATGGAAAATATCAAGGACTGGTGTATCTCTCGACAATTATGGTGGGGGCATCGCATACCGGCCTGGTACGATGAGAGTGGAAACGTAGTGGTCGCACCGGACCATGCCTCTGCTCTTGAACAATACAAAAGATCGCATGGTAAGGCGCCCGCTTCTTTGCAACAAGATGAGGATTGCCTGGATACCTGGTTCTCTTCGTGGCTCTGGCCATTTGAGGTATTCAAAGGATATAGTCAGCCGGGCAATAAGGAGATCCAATACTACTACCCCACCAACACGCTGGTTACCGCCCCTGAGATCATCTTTTTTTGGGTAGCACGCATGATCATGGCCGGCTGTGAGTTTCAACAGCAGATCCCTTTCAGACAAGTTTACTTTACCGGGATCGTCAGAGACAAACAAGGAAGAAAGATGAGCAAAAGCCTGGGCAACTCTCCCGATCTGCTTGCGCTCATCGATCAATATGGAGCCGATGCCGTTCGCTTTGGCATTATGATCGCCTCCCCGGCAGGCAATGACCTACTATGGGACGAAAGCACCAATGAACAAGGTCTCCACTTCAACAACAAGATCTGGAACGCGCTGAAATTGGTCAAAAGCTGGGAGCAACGACAATCGCATGATGGCGCAGTGACCACGTCGGTCTTTGCCATCGAGTGGTTCGAAAATCGGCTGTGCGAAGTGCGTAGTGCGCTAGAAGATCTTTACGGAGAATACAAACTTAGCGAAGCGCTCAAGACCATCTATTCGCTGATCTGGGATGATTTTTGCAGTTGGTACCTGGAATGGGTCAAGCCGGGCTTCGAGCAACCCCTGCCGGCTGCAACGTACGAAAAAACAGTTTCATTCTTCGAAGAGTTGCTGCAGTTGCTGCATCCCTTTATGCCTTTTATTACCGAAGAGGTCTTTCATCAATTAAAAGATCGCAAAGACGATCTAACGATACGACCTCTTCCTGCACCAGGTGCTTGCAATGCCTCTACGCTGTCGGCCGGTGAGCTCTTAAAACAAATGATCTCTTCTGTTCGCGATGCCCGCAACAAAAACCAGATCAAGCCCAAGGACCCTGTTAAACTTCATATTGAATCTGAAACGCCGTCGCTGATCGAGCCCATCGCCTCGATACTGACCAAACAAGTAAATGCGCTTTCGATTCGCTATGAAAAAAATATCGGCACAATCGCCAACAGCATTACGGTGGTAGTGGGCAAACAAAAGATCTTTATTGAAACGACGGCTCCGCTCGACACTACTTCGCAAAAAGAAAAATTGCTGAAAGATCTTGACTACCAAAAAGGGTTCTTAGCGAGCGTTGAAAAAAAGTTGAGCAACGAACGATTCGTTCAAAATGCCAATCCCAACGTTATCGAGATCGAGCGAAAAAAACAGGCCGATGCCTTGACCAAGATCCGTCTCATTGAAGAGAGCTTACGATCGCTGGAGTAAAGATCCTCGATCAAAAAAGACTAACGGGCAAGATCAATTCTGCGAACCAACCTCGGTATCCGTCAAACTGATCGCGATCGATCAAATAGCTAAGTCGGCATCCAAAACTGACCGGATGCTGGTTCCACCACTTGGTATCGAAGAATAATTCGCCGCCGGCACTTCGCTGC
>DNMB01000188.1:4467-7747 GCA_003489485.1 Chitinophagaceae bacterium
CTCGCCACGCCTACATCAGGAAGCCATAATGGAAAATGATAATTGACACCGGTCTTCCACATTCTGCTAAAATAACGTCCTGTGTACCCCCGGCTATAGGCCAGCCGGTTACCGAAACTTAACTGGCCCAGTGTATCACGCTCTTGCCAGGCCCCTTGCAATACCAGATGATGCCGATGTGAAAGACCCGGTAAATAAATTGTGGCAGTTCCATTGAATTGCCGGCCGGCAAAAGAAGAGACGCTATGCTGTCCGAGCAAGCTCATATTTACACCCCACCTTGGAAAGACGTGTTGCAGGGCACGCTGCGCCTCTAGAGAAAACCGAATGCTATGCAGCAAGTAGCTGAAATTGACCGTGCCCAACGTATCGCGGTAGGCTCCTTTATAGAGATCGTTTCGCAGCACATAGTAACTACCCACATCAAGACTACGATAAACCCTGCCCCTTACATCCTGCAACGGTATGCTAACTCCTAAACGCGTATCTAGCTGGGACCAAGCCCTTCTTACCCCTCTTACCACAGCAGACCGCTCAAACGTATAATTGCTCCCCAATGTGAACTGCGGAAACCATCCGCCATACGTGGTAGATGCGCCCAGCGTATGACTTCGCTCATTCTCGTTGTATTCGTACGCCAGTTCGGTCTGTAACGTATTGAGAACATTTTCGCCAAACAACGCAAACCGAAAGACCGGATCTTGGTAATCGGGGCGCCAGCTATGAACATTGAGAAGCCCGGTAGATTTCTTGTACCGAGCAGAGGGCACCGTATCAAAAGAATTTTGCGTTGCAATAAAATGAGACAAAAAAGAAAGATCATTTTCTTTGGTGCCGGCCACTTCGTAAGGTGAGACAGAGTGTAGCGAATCGATACTGACCGGCTTCCAACGATGATTTTCCTTTGCCGATACCCTAATCTGAAGTCCCTCCGCCGTGGGCTCGGACCAATAAAGATCTTCGGTAGTAGCATGTACATTATACTTTCCGATGTTTCCGTCAGCAACTTGCCAAAGCGTTCGATCGGCAAGACGGTAGCAATAAACATGATCGTTACCCAAAAAACCTGCCGTAAAAAAGATCGAGCCTTCGAAGGGGTGAAGATACCCCAGCGAAAAAGGCAAAAAGGGAGTCAGCAACTCTTCTTGTCCGCTACGAAGAGATAACTGCAGCAAGGCCATGGCCCCTTGTTGGTTACGGGCCGCCGTTACCACCATGGTATCAGACAAGAACTTAGGGTCTGTATACAAATAGCCCGAAGGTGATGCATAAGAAGACAGCAACGAACCAGTAGCGGAAGAGAGAAGATCCAACGAAGCGCGGCCCGAATCGGTCACCTTTACGGCAATTACCTTATCGAGCGCTGGAGCAATATCAGGGGTAAAATAACGCGTTCGGCGAGTAAGTCGTTGCTGCTTGCCGCTGTGCACATCAACGATACGCAACGAACTGTAGCTGACCCAACCCCAGCGGGCATCTTTCTCGTAAGCGGCGTAGACCAGCTTACCGTTTCGATAACCAAAGGGTTGATCGAGCGAAATATCACGTGTACGAAGCAAGTGCTCCTTTTTGTTGGTCACCAGATAAAAGCCCGGACGATGAATGCGACTGCTCTTTTGAATAACGAACGAATCGGCCCCCACCTGGTAAGGGTATTGCAGGTCGGTAGCATAGCGAGTCTGCGTTTTGAGCAGCCAGCTAGGCACGACAGGTTCAGCAGCCCTCTGTTTTGTTCGATACCAGCTAAAGGCATTGTTTCTGAACTGCGCGAACGAACTATTGGCGGTCTTAGCCAGCGCCTGTTGAAAGGGATATAGCAAAGAAGAATACGAAACGGCTCTTTTAATAACGGTTGGCCAAAATGATTCTCCGTAAGTTGCCACGCCGTAATTGACCAGCAGGTATCCTAATTCATAATGATTGGGAACAACATCTTTGTACGAACCGTTACGGAGCTTTAACCAAGAGTACTTCTTGCCCGCCTGCCACAGCGCCGGATAAGCATTTAAAAATTGAGGCAAACGGCCCCTACCCTGGGCGCTCAACACCGATTCTTGCCATGTTGCGTCACCTTCAAAAAACCAATTGGGCACGGCCGCATTTATGGCCAGATCGTATCCTTGCTGACCGAACAAGATGCCTGCGAATTTGCTGAGCCCGCTATTCATGTTATTCAGCTGCTCCACATGACGGTACTCGTGCAAGGTCAGTAGGTCACTCCACCCCATCGCCCCACTGCTGAAGTTATTGAGGTCGGGCATGAGCATCCACTCACTGCGAAACGGGCCTAGCTGCACATAGGCATTTGAGATAACGGAGCGATGCTGCAAGACAATATCGATCGGCTTTATTCTTTTACCCAGTCGAAAAGAATCATGCGCTGCCAACCGATGAACAAGCGATACGGCACGCTGCGCCTGGCTGTCTAACCCCGGCGCATAGATCACGCGAACGGTATCGGTAGCCAGTTGCCTCCACCGCTGACTGGCAGGATTACCACCGAACCGCTGAGCCAAGACCGTTGCTTGCAAGAGTACTGAACCGACCAAGAAAAAAAGAAAACGCATGGCAGAGTTATTGAAATAAAGTTACTAAGCCTGTGGGATTCTATCTTTGCAGGTATGGCAGAAGATCTAAAAATAATTCAGGGAACCAAGGCAGAGCAGTACCGGCATCTGCTCCCACAGATTCAGGGCTTGCTCGAAGGAGAGTCCGACTTTATCGCCAATATGGCCAATACCTGCGCCGCACTTAAAGAACAGTTTGGATGGCTTTGGGTCGGGTTTTACCTCGTAAAAAAAGACGAGCTGGTGCTGGGTCCCTTTCAAGGACCCGTGGCCTGCACCCGGATAAAAAAAGGAAGAGGCGTCTGTGGCCATTGCTGGGAACATGAGAAAACCATTGTGGTAGAGGATGTGCATTCCTTTCCGGGCCATATTGCCTGTAGCAGTCTCTCTAGATCTGAGATTGTGGTGCCCCTCATGCAACGGGGGCAGCTCATCGGTGTACTGGATGTAGACAGTGAAAAGCTGCAAGATTTTGATGATACCGACCGTCAATTCTTAGAAGAGGTCGTTGGCATGCTACTGGCCAAGGTTGCGTAGCATATCATCGGTCATGGCATCGAGATCGAATTCGTGTTTCCACCCCCAGTCCCTCCGAGCAGCGCTGTCATCGATGCTTTGTGGCCAGCTATCTGCGATCTGTTGCCGGTAGTCGGGCTGGTAGCTTATGGAAAAGGCGGGGATCTGTCGCTGTATAGAAGCAGCGATCTGGGCAG
>DNMB01000060.1 GCA_003489485.1 Chitinophagaceae bacterium
AAGGTGGATGTTGTCTTTGGGCTTCATATCTCTTCTGAACTTGAAGTAGGAAAAGTACTTTATAAGCCAGGCGCTTTTATGGCAGCGGCCGATTGGTTCTCTATAAAAGTAAAAGGAAAAGGCAGTCATGGTTCACAGCCTTGGAGAGGTGTCGATCCCATACAGATCTCCGCCCAAATTATCGATGGACTGCAAAGCATCGTAAGCCGGCAAATGGAATTGACCAAAGCCCCGGTGGTAATTACTGTTGGAATGATCAACGGCGGCGTTCGGCAAAACATTATTTCGGAGTCTTGTATAATGCAAGGAACCATTCGAACGCTCGACAGTGAAATGCAAAAGATCGTTCACGAGAAAATAAAACAAACCGCGACCATGATCGCGGCCGCAAGCGGTGCCACGGCCGACGTAATGATCGAAACCAAAACGCTGGTCACATACAACACCCCCGAGCTGGTAAAACAAATGGTGCCGACCATTGAGCGCACACTGGGTGCTTCGAACGTGGGTGAGACCAATTGGGTAACGGGTGCAGAAGATTTTTCGTACTATGGCACCAAGGCTCCTTCTTTCTTTTTCTCGTTGGGCGGAATGCCAAAAGGAAACGATGCAAGTAAAGCAGCGCCACATCATACGCCCGATTTTTATGTTGATAACAGCGGTATGCCCGCCGGTATCAAAACATTCTGTGCGCTGGTATTTGATTATATGCGAGCTGCCAAAAAGTAAAATATGCGGATTCGCTTTACGAGCTTCCTCTTTTTGTTTTGGCTGATCGATATGCAAACTCCTTTAGCCCAGTCGCACGATAAAAAGCTAGAGGCGCGCATTGAAAACATTGTACAAGGATTTAAAGGCGAAGTAGGGGTTTATGTAAAAGACCTGCGCAGCGGCAGGGTATCGACCTATCATGCCGACACGATCTTTCCTACGGCCAGCATCGTTAAAGTGCCCATTTTGCTGGGCATTACGGCCGCGGTACAGAACGGACAACTCGCCTACGACAGCAATCATGTTTATCGCGATTCGTTGTTGTATGCAGGCGAAGACATTTTGGGATCTTTTAAGGACGGAGAAAAGATCGCGCTTAAAAAAATAATTATGTTGATGATGACCACCAGCGACAATACGGCGAGCCTGTGGTTGCAATCGCTGGCCGGAGGCGGGCAACGCATCAACGCCCTGCTGAAAGAACAGGGTTTGTCGTCGACCTTTGTCAATTCTCGAACAGTTGGCAGAGAGGCGAATCGCGCGCAGTATGGTTGGGGGCAAACCACACCACAAGAAATGGGCTTTTTGTTAGAGAAGATCTATAGAAAAGAAGTATTCTCTTCTTATGCAAGCGAGAAGATGCTAAGGGCCATGGGTCGAAATTTTTGGGACGAAGATGAATCGATAGGATGTTTTCCGCCGTATGTCGAAGTCTTTAGCAAGAATGGATGCGTAAATGCGTCTCGCAGCGAAGCCATGATCGTGAACGCTCCGCACAGACCCTTTGTGTTTTGCATTTTTACCAAGAACAATCAAGACCAGCGTTGGACGCACGATAACGAAGCTTGGTCACTGGCCAGAAAAATGGCTACGATGTTGTGGAATTATTTTGAGCCCCAAGATAACTGGGTACCACCCGTCAACGAAAAAGCAGATAACAGGCCCAACTAAGCAAATAGGCCAAGCTCGTCATATATACCAGTTGGATCACGGGCCATTTCCAAGATTTGGTTTCTCTTTTTACAACCGCCAGTGTGCTCATGCACTGCATGGCAAATACATAGAATATCATCAGTGATAGTCCGGTGGCCAATGTAAATACAGGCGTTCCGTCGGGGCGAAGAGCCGCTTTCATCTTTTCGTTGAGCAGGTGACTTCCTTCGTCACCAACGCTGTAAAGCGTAGCCATGGTCCCTACGAAAACTTCGCGGGCCGCAAAAGAGGTAATCAGCGCAACGCCGATCTTCCAATCAAAACCCAGCGGAGCAATAGCGGGTTCAATGGTTTTACCAAGCAGTCCGGCATAAGAGTTCTCGAGTTTGGCCGTCTGGTACTCTCTTTCTGCCTGGTCTGGTGGAATACCACTTCGTTGCGCACTTTCAAATTGAAGCTGTGCCTTCTGCATCGTATCGGCAGGACCAAAAGAACTGAGCCCCCATAAAATGAGCGATATGATCATGATGACCTTTCCTGCGTCGAGAACAAAGATCTTGGCCTTGCTGATCATGGTAGGAACAATATTAGCCCAGCGAGGAGCCCGATAGGCCGGTAACTCCAGAATAAAGAAACTTTTTTCTTGAATTCGAATAAAGAGATTGGCCACATACGAAACCACCATGGCCATTATGATGCCCATCAGGTACAACGCCAACAACACTAATCCCTGCAGGCTGAGAAACCCAAAGAGGTACGTATTGGGAATGATCAGCCCGGTAATAGTGGTATATACCGGCAGACGCGCCGAACAACTCATTAAGGGTGTGATGAGAATGGTCAACAAACGCTCCTTTCTGTTCTCGATATTGCGTGCACTCATAATGGCCGGAACGGCGCAGGCAAATCCACTGATCATCGGCATTACGCTTTTTCCGTTGAGACCCACGCTGCGCATAAGTCTGTCGGATAAAAAACTAATGCGCGCCATATAGCCTGAATCTTCGAGCAGCGTAATGATCCCGAACAAGATCATGATTTGCGGAACGAAAATTAAAATTCCTCCCAGTCCTGCCAACACACCATTCACGAGCAGATCGTTTGCTTTGCCGGCAGGAAGTTGTTCGCCTAGCCATCCCCCTAGTTGTCCAAAAGCCATCTCTATCCAATCCATGGGATACTGGGCCAACAAGAACACGCTTTGAAAAAGCAAGAACAGCACGGTCAGTAAGATCAGATATCCCCACCGACGATGTAACAAGACCGCGTCGAGTTTTTCGGTGCGCAAGGTTCGTTGTAGTGGATCGGGTTCCGATACGGCTTGTTGCATGACCTGTCTGATGCGAGCATAGCGCTGTAAGATCTCTTCGGCCTGCGTTTTGGTGGGGTTGAACCTTCCTTCTTTTTCGATCGATTCGATTTGTTGTCTTGCCTGCTCGGGTAGTTGAAAAGAACGTTGATGGGTAAGCAGGTGAATGGCCTTGTAATCGCTTATGTCAGATAAGGTCTCTTTTAGTTTTTGAATGGCGATGGGCGCTAAGCTGTAGTTGTCTATGAAATCTCTGGCGGGGACCTTATAAGCACCTTGCAACGTAAGTTCAATGGCTTTCTTTAGTTCCTGGATCCCCTTTCTTTTTCGGGCGTCTACCGCGACTACAGCAACGCCTAATTCGCGCTCCAGTGCGGGGATGTCGATCTTGATGCCACGCTGACGGGCCAGGTCCATCATGGTCAGCGCCACCACCACGGGTTGTTTCAGGTCGAGCAGCTGGGTACAAAAAAGCAGATTTCTTTTTAAGTTACTGGCATCGACCACTACAACGAGCAGATCGGGGTCGATCTCTTCGTCTTCTTTCATTACCACCCGATAGGTGACCCATTCATCCAGCCTGCGCGGATATAAACTATAGGTACCGGGCAGATCGATCATTTCTGCCGAGAGCGAACCGATGGTAGCGGCCCCTGACTTTTTATCTACCGTTACACCCGGAAAGTTGCCCACCTTTTGTTGCAGCCCGGTAAGACAGTTAAAAAGCGAACTTTTTCCACTGTTGGGATTTCCCACCAACGCTATATGAACTCCGGAGTGGCTCAACTTGTTAATGATTGGTTGCAAAAGTAGACACTGGGGGGCAAAACGAATCACTAAATCTCATTTTGTTGCGTAAAGCATCTTTGTAGTCGGTAACTTTGCAGCCAGATAATTTTTTCTGTATGAAGGTGTATACAAGAAGTGCCTCCTTGCTTTTATTGGTTGTTCTTAGTGCCTGCTCTGTGCCTCAGCACCTGAAGCGGCAAAACAACTCACTCCAAACCACACTGGTCAATCATGTTACGTTCTTGGCGGATGATCGTCTCGAAGGTCGTCGTACCGGGACCGCCGGCGAAAAGCTGGCCATGCAATACATCGCTGAGCAGTTTCGCACGGCGGGGCTGACTCCAAAGGGAACAGAGGGCTTTTATCAGCCTTTTTCGGTCAACGAAGGAAAGAAAATGGGAGACGATTGCAAGATGGTCATCGGCAACAGCGTATTGGCACCCGAAAAAGATTTTTTCGTTTTTCCTTATAGCGCTTCCGGAAAGATCACTGCACCCTTAACACCCGGTCTGCGCGAGATGGGGGCTCCTTGGTTGGTCGACCTGCGCGATGTGTTAGAAGACAATAAGACCAATCCTCATTTTGATCTGCCCGGTTATGTATATGAGTTCAGCGCCAAAGCCAAAGAAAAAGGAGCTGCTGCACTGCTTTGGTACAACAGCGGGACCATAGAAGATAAGCTGAGCTTTAATTCAAAAGATAAACTGCCTGTTGTAAGCATTCCTGTTTTTTATTTAAAGAACTCGGCCGTTGCAAAATTTACCAACCAAGAAGTCGCTTCGCTAGAGATCGACGCGCGCGCTTCGCTTTCAGATCAGATCAGAAACGGATCGAATGTAGTCGGCTATATCGATAATGGGGCCCCCACGACGGTGGTGCTCGGTGCCCACTTCGATCATCTTGGATACGGAGAAGACGGAAATTCTCGCTACGAAAAGAAAGAGGCGGC
>DNMB01000129.1:0-416 GCA_003489485.1 Chitinophagaceae bacterium
ACATCAGCTCATTACTTAACAGTGCCACACCCGCTGCAGCTCCTGCTGCTTCCGCCACATCGACCGATTCAAAAGCCCCGCAAGAGACCGCAGCGCCGACCCCCGCAACAACACCTTCGGCCCACGCAACACTCGATCTTTCTAAAATAGAAGAAGTGGTATTGATGCCACGACTTAGCGATACGATGGAAGCCGGCGTTATTGCCAGCTGGAACAAACAAGTGGGTGACACCGTAAAAAAAGGTGAAGTGCTCGCAGAGATCGAGACCGACAAGGCTACGATGGAACTAGAAAGTTACAAAAATGGTACCCTTCTTTACATTGGCGCGCAGCAGGGAGAAAAAATTCCCGTTAACGGACTGCTCTGCATCATTGGAGAAAAAGGAAAGGTCGACGTGGACGCCATCGTAGCGGCC
>DNMB01000129.1:753-1208 GCA_003489485.1 Chitinophagaceae bacterium
CTACCTGCGGTCCCAGTCGCTACCCCGGCCGCAACAAGTTCTACTGCCACAGCCGTAGCCACTCCCGCAATGGCAACAGTGGTCTCAGAGGCTCTTCCCGCATCGAACGGACGAATCATTGCTTCACCACTTGCCAAAAAAATTGCACAAGAAAAAGGAGTGGACCTTCGGCAACTCAAAGGAAGCGGAGATGGTGGTCGCATCATCAAATCCGATATCGATCGCTTTCAACCCGGTTCGGCATCGGCTCCTGCTGCAGCCACAGCTCCCGCTGCCCTGCCCGTATTTACCGGTCAGACCACCGAAGGCTATACCGATATACCCAACTCGCAAATGCGCGGGGTGATCGCCAAAAGACTGGCCGAAAGCAAATTCACTGCGCCACATTTCTATCTGAAGATGGAAGTGAACATGGACAATGCCATCTCGGCCAGAACGCAGTTGAACGAATTCAG
>DNMB01000129.1:1597-6447 GCA_003489485.1 Chitinophagaceae bacterium
CCTGCGGTCAATGCCTCTTGGATGGGCGACAAGATCAGACGCTACCAGCATGTTCACATTGGAGTAGCGGTTGCCATTGAGGATGGATTGATCGTACCCGTCATTCGATTTGCAGACCAGAAAACGCTTCCGCAAATTGCTGCCGAGACAAAAGAATTGGCCAGCAAGGCAAAAAATAAAAAATTACAGCCCAACGAGTTTACCGGCAACACCTTTACCATCTCTAATCTGGGCATGATGGATATCGACGAATTTACCGCCATCATCAATCCTCCCGACAGCTGTATTATGGCCGTGGGCCGTATCAGCGAAAAGATCATTCGCAAAGGAGATGGTTTTGCGGCCACGCAAGTGATGAAGCTCACCCTGAGTTGCGATCACCGAAGCGTAGATGGAGCCACCGGGGCAGCCTTTTTACAAACAGTAAAAAGATTCCTGGAAAATCCGGTTCGTCTGTTCCTTTAATAAGACTCGCATCGAAACAAGGAGTACAACTCCGTAGCTTTGCAGCATGTCTGATGCCTTGCCCACCCTTGTAATAGGAGCTTCCGAAAATCCGGAGCGGTACAGCTACCGCGCTATCCTGGCGTTGAGGGAGAGGAACTACTCCGTATGTGCTGTCGGAAAAAAAGCAGGACAAGTGCAAGATGTTGCCATTGCAACCGAGCTGTCTGCTAACTGGAAGATCGATACCGTTACACTGTATCTGAATCCGCAGCAACAGACCAATTACTACGACGCGATCCTATCGCTTCGGCCCCGTCGCATTATTTTTAATCCCGGTACAGAAAATCCTGTGCTGGAGAAAATGGCCCGATCGGCCGGCATCGTTACGCAAGAGGCTTGTACCCTGGTGTTGTTGCATACCGGTCAGTATCATCTGCATTAAGTTATTGTGTTGTGCATATTTTGTGCACAGGAAACTCCATAATGCTCGGGGTTAGCGGTAAATTGTATAAACCCTCGACCATGCAATGGAGAAAATTCAATGGCGATCCGCTGGAGTTCCCTTTGTTCGAAGCAGTAGAAAAAGCCATATGCCGCGAAACGGAAAAAGGATATCGTCTTAAAGTTTGTATTGGGACCGACTCGCAGGTAAAAGGAAAAGAGACCGAGTTTGCTACCGTGATCGTTTTCTTACGAGAGGGGCAAGGCGGATTCATGTTCATTCATAACGAAAAGACGCAACAGCCCTTTACCATCAAAGAGAGAATGCTGACCGAAGTAGCGAAGAGCATAGACATCGCCTACCAGCTCTGCCCTTTGTTTACCCAATACGAGGTAGATATGGAAGTGCACGCCGACATCAACACCAATCCGCAATTCAAAAGCAACGATGCTTTGCGTGAGGCCATGGGATATATATTGGGAATGGGATTTGCCTTTAAGGCCAAACCCGAAGCCTTTGCCAGCAGCAGTTGTGCCAACAAAGCCGTCAATTAGGGCGAAAAGGTTTCGTGCAGCGAGCGAATGTGAAATAACAGCTCTTCTCTTCCCTCTTTTTTTTCTGCAGAGGTCAAAAACAAGGTAGGCAACGATTGCCACTCTTGGAGCAATGTCTTTTTAAAGGTCTCCACGTTTCGGATGGTAGCACCCGGTTTGTTCTTATCGGTCTTGGTAAAGACGATCGAAAAGGGAACCTGCCATTCGCCAAGTTGCCTGATAAAATCTATATCGATGGCCTGTGGCAAATGACGGCTGTCGATGAGCACGAACAGCGAAACCAGATTTTCTCTTTTTCGAATGTACGATTCGATCATGTTGCCCCAGTTGTTGCGGGCTTTTTGCGAAACGGTGGCCGCATAGCCATAGCCGGGAAGATCTACCAGATACCATTTTTTCTTATCGGTGCCCAACACCTCAAAATGATTGATGAGTTGTGTCTTGCCCGGGGTAGACGATGTCTTTGCAAGACGCTGCTGCCCGGTCAGCATATTGATGAGAGATGATTTGCCCACATTACTGCGGCCAATAAAAGCAAACTCGGGCCGATCAGGCGGCGGACACTGCTTATGCGTGGCGCTGCTGATCACATACCGGGCCGATTGTATAGGTTCTTTCATGATTATTCTCTGCGAAGTAAACGCTTCCCGGCCAATTACTCAACTGTAAGTATATTTGCCCGATGCGCCAACCGCTACCGCACGACAGTGTAACGCCCCGGTCAGACAGTACCCAATCAAAGAAACAACAGGTCGCTGAGATGTTCGACCGCATTGCCGGGCGTTACGATTTCATGAATCGGTTTTTATCGGCAAGAGTAGACCTGTACTGGCGAAAGAAAGCCCTTGCAAGCTTACAAAAGTCCCATCCTAAAAAAATACTAGACGTGGCCACGGGCACGGCCGACATGTCTTTGCTGGCCTACCGAATGCTGCGACCCGATCATATTACCGGTATCGATATCTCTGAGGGAATGCTGCGTGTCGGCCGGCAAAAAGTGCAGCAACAACAACTTGAAAACAAGATCAGTCTTCTTTCGGGCGATGCCGAGACAATAAAAGCCATCGATCGATCGTTTGATGCGGTAATGGTGGCCTTTGGTGTAAGAAATTTCGAGAACCTGCAGGCCGGACTCAGCGAAATGCGTAGGGTACTAAGGCCCGGCGGAAGTCTTGTTGTGTTGGAATTTGCAACCCCGCGCAACCCCCTTTTTCGGGCACTGTACAACTGGTACATGAAACGATGGGCACCCCGACTGGCCAACAGTTTCAATACCGACGGCGAGGCCTATGCGTACCTTAACCGATCCTCGAATGCCTTTCCCGACAGGGAGGCCTTTGTTGCATTACTAAAACAAGCCGGCTACACGAACGCCACCTTCGAACCCCTGACATTTGGAATATGCTGCTTATACACCGCCCAAAGTCCTTACTGAGCATCTTGCTATTTATTGCAGGGGTAAGTTGCTTACATGCTCAACTGCCCGGGAGCACCGTTGAGATCAATTTGCACGATCACGATAGCAAGCCTTATTATTTTGGCATCAGCATTGGTGGAAACCTCTCTCGCTTTCACACACAATTTCATCCACAGTTTCTACTCCACGATAGCGTACTGGTAGCCGAACCGACCAACTCGGGAGGTCTTTCACTGGGTTTATCGGCCACAGCTCGTATATCGGATCGCTTTCAAGCGAGGTTCAATCCGCAGCTCTTCTTTATGGAGAGAAATATCTACTACAAGCTGGCCCATCCGTACAACAACAACGAGACAGAGGTCATAAAAAAAGTAGAATCGGTGACCATGTCATTTCCGGTGCAGATAAAATTCCAAAGTGATCGCATTGGGAACTTCAGGGTCTATACGCTGGCCGGTTTCAAAGCCGACATAGACATGGCCAGTAATGCGCGCTCCAAACGAGCCGAAGAGCTGGTCAAAATAGAAAAGAATGATTTCGGCCCCGAATTGGGGATCGGATTCAATTTCTTTTTTCCAAGTTTTATCTTTTCGCCCGAGATCAAGATCAGTAACGGTATTCGCAACATACATGCCCGCGACGAGAACCTTCGCTTCTCGAACGTATTCGACAAGATACAAAGTCGTATGATCGTTTTTACCGTTCATCTCGAGGGATAACTACTTGCACACGCACCGCCCCGCTGTTATCTTAAGGCATGCTCATTACCACTTATGGCAGTGCCCTGCAAGGTGTCGAAGCCATCCCCATCACTATCGAAGTAAACTGGTTACTCACGGGTAAATCCTCCCTAATCGTAGGACTTCCAGACAGTGCGGTGCGAGAAAGTCTCGAGCGAATAGAGAGTGCATTTAAGGCCAATGGATTTCGTTTTCCCAGAACCAAACTCATCATCAACTTGGCACCGGCCGATATCAGAAAAAACGGAACGGCCTTCGATCTTCCCATTGCATTGGGTATTCTGGGTGCATCAGGCCAACTACAACAAGCTGCGTCGTTGTCTGACTATATCATCATGGGAGAATTATCGCTGAACGGATCGGTACGTGCCATTCGGGGCGCCTTGCCAATTGCGTTGCAAGCAACCGATGCGCCCAAAAAAAAATTAATACTGCCGGCCGCGAATTTAGACGAAGCGCAATTGGTCGAAGGGCTAGTGGCATGGGGGGCGCATCATCTCGATGATATCGTACAATTTTTTGCCGGGCGCACCGACGCCCTTATCGCTGCACGAAAAAACTCCTGGGCCGGTTCGCCAGTAAAAATTACGTGCCCTTTCGACTTTTGTCAGGTAAAAGGACAGCAGCAGGCCAAAAGAGCGTTGGAGATCGCGGCCGCAGGGGGTCATCATGTGTTACTGGTGGGTGCCCCCGGTGCGGGTAAGACCATGCTGGCAAAAAGAGTAGCTTCCATCTTACCCTCTTTCTCGTACCAAGAATCACTTGAGACAACACGCATCTACTCGGCAGCAGGCAAAACCAACGGACATCACTTTTTGCTCACCGAGCGTCCGTTTCGAAGCCCGCATCATTCCATTTCTGACAAAGCGTTGATCGGAGGAGGATCCATACCGATGCCGGGCGAAATTTCACTTGCACATCACGGGGTCTTATTCTTAGATGAACTGACGGAATTTAAAAGAACGGTACTCGATATGCTGCGCCAACCTATCGAAGAGCGAAAGATCGGTATTGCCAGAATGGGGCGAACCGTGGAGTTTCCTGCCGCTTTTATGCTCATCGCGGCCATGAACCCCTGTCCTTGTGGATTTCATAATCATCCCTCACGGACCTGTCATTGCGCACCCGGAATGGTAAAAAGGTATTTACAACGCTTATCCGGACCGCTTCTCGACAGGATCGATCTGCAAATTGAGGTCCTTCCGGTGCAGCCAGAAGATCTATCAGAAAAAAGAGAGACCGAGTCATCG
>DNMB01000129.1:6841-7760 GCA_003489485.1 Chitinophagaceae bacterium
AATGCCCAGCTCGAGGGACACCTGATCGAAGAGCTCTGTCCGATCGATAGAACCGGAGCTACCCTGCTACACAACGCCATGGAAAAACTAAAGCTCTCGGCCCGTGCTTACGACCGCCTGCGAAAGATAGCCCGTACCATTGCCGATCTCGATGCACAACAAGACATCGGGCCACAACATCTGGCAGAGGCGATACAGTACCGAAGCCTCGACCGAGATAACTGGGCCGGATAAAGTAGCATAGAATTGATCGTTTATAGCGACTTTTGTAGAAGAATACAAAAGAGCAAATGAAAATTCTATTCAAATACTTACGCCCTCACCGCCTCTTGGTAATATTGGTGCTATTACTTTCCGCGATCAACATCGGATTCTCTCTGATCGATCCCATCATATTTGGAAAACTGGTTAACCTGGCCAATCATTTTGCGCAACACCGTGACCAATACAGCTACGACAGCTTTTTCTTTTCGTTCCGCGAAGCGCCCCATTATGGGGTACTGGCCTTGCTGCTGGCATCCATATCGGTAGCCATGGTGAGCCGCATCGCCAAAGCGTTTCAGGACTACTGTCTGAATCTGGTCACCCAGAAATTTGGCGCCAGCGTATTTACCGAGGGGCTGCAACACGCCATGAAATTACCATTCAGGGAATTCGAGGATGCCCGCAGCGGAGAGACTTTGAGTATTTTACAAAAGGTACGGGTGGACACCGAGCGACTGGTATCTTCTTTTATCAACGTGCTGTTCCCGGTCATCGTGGGTATTCTGTTCGTTGCTGTCTATGCCACGCTCATCGATTGGCGGCTGCCTATCTTTTACTTTGGCGGAATTTTTCTACTGGCTTATTTATCGAACAAACTTAGCCACAAGGTAAAGACCATTCAAAAGAAGATCGTATCGCAAACCACGGCCCTTGC
>DNMB01000123.1:0-2266 GCA_003489485.1 Chitinophagaceae bacterium
TGGGCAAGGGAAAAAAGGAGCGAATACTTCCACTCACTGTCGACATGGTGCAACTGATAGGGGAGTACATTCAAAAGAAGCGGGGTCTTTTCGAGAGCCGCGAAGATCTGCTGCTGCTGACCGAAAAGGGCAACAAGCTGTACCCCCGCTATGCCTGGGCGTTGGTCAACAAAATACTTGGAGAGGCTACCACGGTGCAGCAAAAAAGCCCTCACGTACTCAGACATAGTTTTGCCACTCACTTGCTCAATAACGGCGCCGACCTCAATGCCGTAAAGGAACTACTGGGCCACAGCAGTCTGGCCGCTACCCAGGTCTATACGCACAATACCATCGACAAGTTAAGAGCCGTTCACCGCAAGGCGCATCCCAAGGGGTAAGAATTAACAAAGTTTACAGTTGATTTTCTTGCCAGGGCTTTTCTTTTTTCGTAAATTAACTGTCTTACTAGCCCGATTTTTCATCCTCAAAATCCTTTGTTATGAACGTAAGAATTCAAACAGTGCATTTCAATGCCGATGGATCGTTGCTCGATCGGGTCGAAAAAAAAGTAGCTAAGCTTACCAGCTACAGCAACCGGATCGTGGATGTGAACGTGTTTTTGAAACTCGATAACCTGGCCCATCACATCAAAGACAAGGTGGTGGAGATCCGCGTTCACGTTCCCCGGGGCGATCTCTTTGTAAAGACTTGCAGCAAGACGTTCGAACAGTCTTTTGAGAGGGCCTATCATTCGCTGGTGACCCAACTCAAGAGAAAAAAAGAGAAACAGATGCCCTGATGATGGGTGAGACCTCTTACCGAGGTCTTTTTTTTGCCCCACTCGGCCGGTAAATTTTCCTTCTAAAATTTTTCCAATATTCAAATTCCCTTACCTTTGCCTTCCCAAAATTTGGGGTAGCTCTTTATTGCCCGGATCGGCTGGATTTTTGATAGGCAGGTTCGGTTAGCCCAATGATCCAGCAAAGGCTTAAAAAATGTAAGCCACCTTAGCTCAGCTGGTAGAGCAACTGATTTGTAATCAGTAGGTCGCCAGTTCGATTCTGGCAGGTGGCTCAAGGCGGGCAAGTAGCCAAGTGGCCAACGGCAACAGACTGTAAATCTGTCCTCTTCGGAGTTCGGTGGTTCGAATCCATCCTTGCCCACTGGTTCTGATCGGTTGAAGCGATTCAATGTTCAGAAAGTGGCAGTTCTTATAAATCGATTCGCTCAGGCGAGTCAACAACAAGCGGGAGTAGCTCATTTGGTAGAGCGGTAGCCTTCCAAGCTTCAGGTGGCCGGTTCGAGCCCGGTCTCCCGCTCAGGGTATTCGGAAGTTGGCTCTCAAGCTATTTCAGCCGTTGTAGCTCAGTGGTAGAGCACTTCCTTGGTAAGGAAGAGGTCGTGAGTTCAATTCTCATCAACGGCTCAGGTAAAAAGTAAACAGAACAGAGTAAATATAAATTTGTCAACACAACCTAAAACCGATAACAATGTCAAAAGAGACCTTTAAGCGGGACAAACCCCACGTTAACGTAGGTACCATCGGCCACATCGACCATGGTAAGACTACTCTTACTGCCGCCATCACTACCATTTTGGCTTCAAAAGGTATGGCGCAGGCTAAGAAATATGATGAGATCGATGCTGCTCCTGAAGAGAAGGAAAGAGGTATCACCATCAACACAGCGCACGTAGAGTACCAGACGGAGAACCGTCACTACGCTCACGTAGACTGTCCCGGTCACGCTGACTATGTTAAGAATATGATCACGGGTGCTGCCCAAATGGACGGTGCCATCCTGGTGGTTGCCGCTACCGATGGTCCCATGCCCCAAACCAAAGAGCACATCCTGTTGGCTCGTCAGGTGGGTGTACCCAAGATCGTTGTATTCATGAATAAAGTAGACTTGGTTGACGACGTAGAGTTGCTTGACCTGGTTGAAATGGAGATCCGCGATCTGCTTACTTTCTACGGATTCGATGGTGCCAACACTCCTATCATCAAGGGTTCTGCCATTAAGGCCCTCGAGGGAGAAGCCAGTGCCGTTAAGCAAGTAGAAGAGTTGATGGCTGCTGTTGACAGTTACATTCCCCTGCCTCCTCGTCCAGTAGATCAGGCCTTCCTGATGTCTGTAGAGGACGTATTCTCTATCACCGGTCGTGGTACAGTAGCTACCGGTCGTATCGAGCGTGGTCGCATTAAAGTAGGTGAGCCCGTTGAGATCGTAGGTCTTATCGCCGAGCCTCTTACCTCTACCGTAACTGGTGTTGAAATGTTCCGCAA
>DNMB01000123.1:2585-5253 GCA_003489485.1 Chitinophagaceae bacterium
TGTTCCGCAAGCTCCTCGATGAGGGTGAGGCTGGAGACAATGCCGGATTGTTGCTGCGTGGTGTTGAGAAAAATCAGATCCGCCGCGGTATGGTAATCGTAAAGCCTGGTTCAATTACTCCTCACACCGAGTTCAAAGCCGAGGTATACGTACTGAGCAAAGAAGAGGGTGGACGTCACACTCCGTTCTTCAATAAATATCGTCCTCAGTTCTATTTCCGTACCACTGACGTTACGGGAGAAGTAGAGCTGGCAGCCGGTACTGAGATGGTTATGCCTGGTGATAACACCGCGCTGACTGTCAAGCTGATTCAGCCTATTGCGATGGAAAAAGGTCTCAAGTTCGCTATCCGCGAAGGCGGTCGCACCGTAGGTGCCGGACAGGTGACTGAAATCCTGAAGTAATCGCTTATATTTGTCATCTCAAAAGTCATTGGTTGCCAGGAGAAATCCGAACAGCCGGTGACTTTTGATTCTTACGGGCATAGTTCAATGGCAGAATAGCGGTCTCCAAAACCGTTGATGGGAGTTCGAATCTCTCTGCCCGTGCGCAAACAAAGAATATGAATAAGATCACATCTTACCTAAAAGAAAGCTACCAGGAGCTCACTGAAAAAGTGACCTGGCCCAGTTGGATGCAATTGCAGCAGTCTACCATGATCGTGCTGGTAGCCACACTGGTAATCACCTTTGTCGTGTTGCTCATGGATTTTGCAACCGGCAACGGACTTAAGTTCATCTACAAACAATTATTCTGATGGAAGCGGTGAGTACAACAACGGAAAGTCTCAGCCCCCAGGCCGATACCAAATGGTATGTGCTGCGCGTAATCAGCGGTAAGGAGAAAAAGGTCAAAGAATACCTCGATAAGGAAATTGCAAGAGGCGGCTGGAGCGAGATCGTTAAGCAGGTTTTTCTGCCTGTAGAAAAAGTATATAAAGTAGCCAGCGGTAAAAAAGTAATGCGCGAGCGGAACTACTATCCCGGTTATGTAATGATCGAGATCATGGATGGCAAGCTCAGTGATGATCTGCGCGACATTATCAAGAACACTACCAATGTGATCCACTTTTTGGGTAAAGAAAATCCGATCGCGCTGCGCAAGGCCGAGGTCAATAAAATGCTCGGTAAGATGGATGAGATGAGCGAGGCCGGAGGCATGAGCATGATCGAGCCTTACATCGTAGGCGAGACCATCAAGATCATCGAAGGACCTTTCAATGATTTCAATGGCGTGATCGAAGAAGTGAACGACGAGAAAAAGAAATTGAAAGTAACGGTCAAGATATTTGGACGTGCTACCCCTGTTGAGCTCAGCTACATGCAGGTAGAAAAGCTCAGCTAAGGTCTGATAACCATACAGATAGGGCGAGGCTAAAAAAAGCGGGAATTTGCTTTGAAAAACGCCTTATTACCATTAGCTTTGCCGCCCCAACTAGTTCTTTTTTCGAGGAATTTGGGAGTACTGCCAAAGGCAGTACGCTTGAACCAATAAATCTAAAGACATGGCAAAAGAAGTATCCGGCTTCGTGAAGCTGCAGTGCAAGGGTGGCCAAGCCAACCCAGCACCTCCCATCGGACCTGCCTTAGGTTCTAAGGGAATCAACATTATGGAGTTCTGCAAACAGTTCAATGCAAGAACCCAAGACAAACAAGGGAAAGTTCTTCCCGTTCTCATCACTGTTTATTCCGACAAGAGTTTTGATTTCATCATCAAGACACCTCCTGCTGCTGTTCAGTTGCTCGAGGCGGCCAAGATTCAAAAGGGTTCCAAAGAAAGCAATCGTTCCAAAGTAGGAAAGGTGAGCTGGGACCAGATCAAGGTGATTGCCGAAGACAAAATGCCCGATCTCAACTGCTTTACCGTAGAGAGTGCCATGAAGATGGTAGCTGGTACGGCCCGCAGTATGGGGCTGAATGTAGAAGGTAAAGCCCCTTGGGAAAATTAATTTTTACTTCAAAAAATTGAATCATGGCATTTATTAGTAAAAAAAGAAAAGTGGCCGATACCAAGGTAGACGCCAATAAAGCATATTCACTCAAAGAAGCATCCAGCCTGGTAAAACAAATTACTACCTGTAAGTTCGATGCTTCCGTAGACCTGCACATTCGCTTGGGAGTAGATCCCAAGAAAGCAGACCAGGCCATTCGTGGTACCGTTACGCTTCCTCATGGAACCGGTAAGACCAAGAAGGTATTGGTGCTTTGCACGCCCGATAAAGAAGCCGAAGCAAAAAATGCAGGTGCCGATTATGTAGGATTAGAGGAGTTCGTTACCAAGATCGAAGGTGGTTGGGTAGATATTGATGTTATCATCGCTACTCCCAGCGTGATGCCTAAGATCGGTAAGCTCGGTAAAGTACTGGGTCCCCGTAACCTGATGCCCAACCCTAAGACCGGAACGGTCACCAACGATGTGGCTGCCGCAATTGGGGATGTAAAGGGTGGTAAGATCGCCTTCAAAGTAGACAAGGTAGGTATCGTGCACGCTTCTATCGGTCGAGTAAGTTTTGCTCCCGAAAAGATCGCCGAGAACAGCCAAGAACTGCTCAATGCCATCATCAAGGCAAAGCCCTCTTCTTCTAAGGGAACTTACCTGAAAGGAATCAGCATGGCCTCTACCATGAGTCCCGGCATTGCCATCGATACCAAGGGCTTCATCAACTAAT
>DNMB01000155.1:0-224 GCA_003489485.1 Chitinophagaceae bacterium
TAGCGCGCTGGTCGATTTGGTCGTTTCACAAACATTTTTATATTTGTGTAGTGTCAATTTGTTATTACCTAACTGCTTAAAATTATTATTGTGTCTTACGAGAACAACGAGAGAAAAATGGACAGCATCTACAGCAAACGTATTCGAGCTGGAAAGCGCAGAACTTATTTTTTTGATGTTCGATCCACCAAGGGCAATGACTATTATCTTACGATCACTGAGAG
>DNMB01000155.1:546-685 GCA_003489485.1 Chitinophagaceae bacterium
CGTAAGCGTTTTGATGACAATGGGTATGACCGTCACAAGATCTTTTTGTACAAAGAGGATTTTAACAAGTTCGTTAAGGCACTCGGTGAGGCTGTAGAGTATGTTAAAACCGACCTGATGCCCGATTTTGATTTTGATG
>DNMB01000155.1:992-3912 GCA_003489485.1 Chitinophagaceae bacterium
ATGCCCGATTTTGATTTTGATGCTTTTAACCATGATGAGTTGGCCGAAGACGATCTCACAAATCGTATTGCGAGTGGTGGCTCAGACGTGCAAGCCTCTGCTTCTTCTCTGTCTGAAAATGACAACCCGGCCAACCAAGCCGGCTCGGGGGGCGAAGAGGTCGATAAATGGTAAACCTAATCGGCTGATTATCAATAAAAAAAACCTCCAGTTTGTGAGGTTTTTATCGTTTTGTTAATGTTAATCGAAAAATTCTTATATCTTTCAGCTTAATTCATGCATACTCTTGATTAGTAGAGCACTAACATTTTTTAAAACTGTAACTATGCAACCAAACTTTACGCTTAAGCAAGTTGAGGTTTTATTTTTGAAGCCCCTGCTTGCTTTTTGTCTCTTGATCTTGATCGGAACGACCGCCGTTGCCCAGCAATACACCAACGGGCCGCTTTCTACCGGTGCTACTACCAGCAATGGTACTGCTGCTCCTGCCGGGTTTACCTGGAGTGAGGTACAAGGGGCCAATACAATTGCGGGATACGGCGCCAATATCACTGGCAACACTGTGGCAGATGATTTCACAGTTCCTGCCGGTCCATCTTGGGGTCTGACCAAGATCAGCTTCTTTGCCTACTCAACCGGTTATGCCGGCTCTACATCTCCCTTTGATGACGTTAGGGTTGCTATTTACAATACGAATCCATCAGTAGGAAACCCCACTCCCATTTTTGGAGACAGAACTACAAACCGCTTTGCGGCCAGTAGCTCTGCTTCTATGTATAGAATCTTCAATGCTACCCCTGGCACTACCCGTCAGATCTTTCGGGTTGAGGCCAACGTAAACGTAACACTTGCTCCCGGTACGTATTGGATCGAGTGGGGTGTAGGTACTTCACAAGCCAGTAACTTCTCACCTCCCGTAACTATTACTGGCGCTGCCGGTGCAACCGGAGCTAATGCTCTTCAACGTACTGTTACCACCGGTGCCTGGGCTGCCTTGGTAGATGGCACCACTCCCCAGGCCATGCCTTTTATAATTGATTATGCGACGTCCGGTTGCTCAGGAACTCCTGCGCCCGGAAATACTGTTTCTTCTTCCGTTTCTGTTTGCCCAGGCGTAAACTTCTCATTGTCTCTTCAAAACGCAACTTCGGGTAGCGGGGTAACGTACCAATGGCAATCTTCTGCTGACGGTACAACTTGGGTCGATATCAGCGGTGCCACAAGCCCCAGTCTGACCAGAAACCAAACGGCCTCTACTTTCTACCGTTGCCGTGTAACTTGCTCAGGTAACACTGGAACTTCTAGTTCTTTGTTGGTAGCCATGGCTCCCACATCATCTTGTTATTGCACGCCCACCTATTCGTTTGGTTGTGGACTGGGTGATGCCATCACTAACGTGAGCATTCCCGGAACTACTTTAAATAACGCCTCTGCATGTTCTACACCTCCCTTTACATATTATAGTAGTGTAGCTGCACCCACGCTCATCGCTGGTGGTAGCTATACTGTTAATGTTACCATGGGAGCTGACCCCAGCCAACACGCTCGTGTATGGTTCGACTGGAACAGAGATGGAGACTTCAGTGATCCAGGTGAGGCTGCCGGTGCTACGACCGGAAGCGCCGGTTCTAATGGCACTGCCGTTATGGCCATTACCGTTCCTGCTGATGCATTAATCGGCACAACCAGAATGCGTGTAAGGGGTGGTAATGACGCCGCCATAACTGCTACGCAATCTTGTGGTGTTTCTTCTAGTAGTTTCGGCGAGGCCGAAGATTACAACGTAACGATAGCGCCTTGTATTCAAGGTTCATTCACTACGCAGCCTGCTTCTTCAACCATCACTTGTGGCGGTAATGCTACCTTTACTGTAGCAGCCTCTGGATCACTCCCAACTTACTCATGGCAATTCCGCACCGGACCTACTGCTATTTGGCAGGCGCTGCCCAATGGCGGTGTTGTTAGCGGTGCCACTACTGCCACTCTTACCCTAACCAATGTGCCCACCACATGGAGTGGATATGAGATCAGAGCGATGTTTAGCGGTGCTTGTACGGGCATTAACCCCAGTAATAGTGCAACCCTTACTGTGAACCCCATTCAGACTGTGGTGAGCCCTGCTTCTGCCAGCATCTGTGCCGGATCTATCCAGCGTCTAACCATCACTAACTTTGCTTCTACTTCTGCGCCTGTAACGGCCAGCTTTACTTCTACTGATGTTCCTAAGCCTGTTCCCGATAACAACACTGCCGGTGCAAGCAGCAACATTACCGTTAGCGGATTGCCTGCTGGTGCAGCCACTGTAGGAATCGCGGTTCGCTTTAGCGTTCCCAACCACACATGGCCTGGTGACCTGGTGGTGGTATTAAGAACACCCAATGGTCAAATTCTGAACCTCGACAACGAGATCACCGGAACAGGATTTGGACCTGGTCAGGGAATGGTCAATACCGTTATTAGCTCTACAGGTGTCAATGCACTTTCTTCTGCGATATCAGCTACTACTACCTTTACGGGTGTGTTCAGGGCCGATCGTGGTACAGGTACAGGTGCAGGCCCTGCCTCATTGGTTCCCACTACTGTAAACTGGTCTGACCTCTATGGCCCCTCTAATGGTGTATATACTTTAGGTCTGCGCGATAAATACCAGCTGGATGCCGGTACCCTTACCGCCTGGTCTATCGATATTACTTATGTGGTGCCAAGCTATGGAGAGGGTGTATGGACTGCGGCTCCTGCCGTTGCCGGAACAATGTTCCTCGATGCGGCCGGAACCATTCCTTACAATGGTACACGCGAAGACACCATCTTCGTTCGCCCAACCGAAAACACTACTTACTCTGTATTCTTTAACTCTACTATTTCACCCTGTACCTCCGCTCCTGCGCTGGTGCGTGTGAACGTGGGTCAGCCTATTACT
>DNMB01000155.1:4298-5368 GCA_003489485.1 Chitinophagaceae bacterium
TCATGCTGCCATTCCTGCTACCAACGCCGCTGCTATTTACCAATGGCAGCAAAGCTCCGACGGAGGTGTTAACTGGACCAGCATCAGTGGTGCTACCGGATTAACGCTTAACGTGTCTACCACAAGTGCCGCTATGAATGGTACCCGTTATAGACTGCTTGCTCAGTCCGGAGGTTGTGCCGTTGCCGTATCGAATACATCTGTATTAACTGTTAACCCGCTGCCCACTGTAACGCTCTCTGCAGCTGCGACCAGTCTGATTCCCGGCAGAACTGTTACGATCAATGGTACCAGCTCTCCTGCCGCCGCTGCATGGTCTTGGTCATTGAACGGGGCCTCTATTGCCGGTGCAACAGCTACGCAGCTTGTTAACATCGACGGATTAGGTAACTACCAAGCTACCGTTCGCGACGTGAATGGTTGTGTAAACAGATCTAATGTACTTGCCATTACAGGCGAGGCTTCTGATAAGCTCTTCATTTATCCCAACCCCACAGCGGGCGCCTTCCAGGTTCGCTACTACCATGCGGGTGATGCCAATGAGAAGCGTATCATCTCTGTCTACAATCCGCTGGGTCAGTTGGTGGCCGTTAAGACCTTCGACCTGACTTACAGCACAGCTCCTTACCTCCGTATGGATGTAGATATGAGCGGTGCCGCTCGCGGAACCTATGTGGTCAAAGTAGCCCACGAGTACAGTGGCAAGATCGTATCGGGTCTTGTACTGGTACAGTAATCTATCAACAGAACTCTTAATAGAAAAGTCTCCGGTTTTCCGGGGACTTTTTTTATGGCTGATAAGTTTTGCTGTAGCAAGTAGGTTTCACCAAAGTGCGCCAGTATGTAGTACGGTGTAGCGGATCACATCAACGTGTGGGGCATCAGCATGTCTGGGACGTCAGCATGTCTGGGGTATTAGCATGTGTGAGGTCGCGTTAGCGCATTGCTTTGTAGCAATTGATAAGCCCATTGGTAGAGGAATCATGTGAGCGAACCGGACGCTTGTCTTGAAGTTCAGGGAGGATCTTTCCGGCCAGTTCTTTGCCCAGCTCCACTCCCCATTGATCAAA
>DNMB01000155.1:5770-7908 GCA_003489485.1 Chitinophagaceae bacterium
GTAAAGGGTGTAATCTTTTTTACCAAGATCGAGTTGGTGGGGCGGTTCCCAGAAAAAACTTTATAGGGAAGCAATTTTTTTATGCGCGCTGCTGAGAGGCCTTGTTTTTTTAAGGCTGCTTTTACGGTGGCCGCAGATTGCCCATTTAACAAGGCTTCGGTTTGTGCAAAAAAGTTGCTCATCAGCTTTTGGTGATGATCGCCGATAGGATGATGCGAGCGGGCCGCAGCGAGAAAATCGCAGGGAATAAGACTGGTGCCCTGATGTATCAACTGAAAGAAGGCATGCTGGCCATTGGTGCCGGGCTCTCCCCAAATGATGGGTCCTGTCGCATAGCGAACCGGTTTACCGTTTCGGTCAACGCTTTTTCCATTGCTCTCCATATTGCCCTGCTGAAAATAAGCCGCCAAACGATGCAAGTATTGATCGTAGGGTAGAATGGCCTCGGTATCGGCACCAAAGAAGTTTCTGTACCAGATCCCGATCAGTGCCATCAGCACAGGGATATTGTGTTCCAGGGGTTGTGATCTAAATTCTTGGTCTATGTAGTGAGCCCCTTTCAGCAGCTGCTCAAAGGAGTTGTACCCGATGGTCAGGGCTATGGAAAGGCCGATGGCGCTCCATAGCGAATAGCGGCCCCCGACCCAATCCCAGAAGACAAACATATTGGCCGGGTCGATACCGAATTGTTGTACCGCTTTTTCGTTCGTGCTGAGCGCCACAAAATGCTTGGCAATATGTTTCTCTTGTTTGGCTTTTTGCAAGAACCAGTGGCGGGCCGTAAAGGCGTTGGTCATGGTCTCTTGCGTGGTAAACGTTTTTGAGGCAATAAGGAAAAGCGTTTGCTCAGGGTCTACTTTGTCTAGCACGGATGCAATGTGTGAGCCATCCACGTTAGAGACAAAGAAGGTTTCGATGCCTTTTTTCCAATACGGGCGAAGAGCCTCTGTGACCATTAGCGGTCCCAGATCGCTGCCTCCAATGCCGATATTGACAATGTACTTTATCTTTTTGTTGGTGTAGCCCCTCTTTTTGCCTTGGTGAACTGCATCACAGAATTTTTTCATCTGTTGCTGCACTTTTCTAACGGCTGGCATTACATCTGTTCCCTGAAAAAGAACAGGCTGCTTCGAAAAATTCCGAAGGGCCGTATGCAGCACCGCGCGGTTTTCTGTTTCGTTAATGGGCTGCCCGGTAAAAAGTTGTTCAATGGCTTCTGGCAGCTTACATTCTCTGGCCAGTTGCAGCAGCAGTGTTAGGGTCTCTTCGGTAATATGATTCTTTGAGTAATCAATGACCAGTTCTTTTGCACAGGCAGAGAATTTCTTGAACCGATCGGGGTCGGTGGCAAATAGCTGTTGTAGTGTTACCTTTTTTTGTCGGGCATAGTGTTGCTTAAGTTGTTTCCATGCCTTGGTTTGAGTGGGGTTGATGGTAGCTAGCATAGCACTATAATGCGTTGAATAGGTCTATCGTTTTTTGAATGGCGCTTTCGTTGATATCGAGGTGGGTGACCAGTCGCACGCGCACCGGGCTAATGGCATATCCCAATATACCTTTTTCTTTGAGTGCCGCCACTAGTGCAGGGGCCGATTGTCCATCCTGTAGTTCAAAGATGATGATATTGGTCTCTACCGGCAACAGCATTTTTACAAACGATTTTTTTTCGATGCACTCGGCCAGCAATTTTGCATGTCGATGATCTTGCTCCAGACGGTTAATATGGTGATCGAGTGCATAGAGCCCGGCCGCTGCCAGAAAACCGGCCTGTCTCATGCCCCCGCCAAATACCTTACGGATGCGACGGGCCTTTTTGATAAAGGGCTTTGTGCCGAGTAGTAAACTGCCTACCGGGCAACCCAAACTCTTGCTTAAGCAAACCGATATGCTGTCGAATGTTTTTCCATAGCGCAAATAGTCTTCGTTTTTTGCCACGATGGCGTTCCATACTCTGGCTCCATCGAGATGGAGCGCCAGCCCTCTTTCAGTGCATATTTTTTTGATTGTAACGATCTCTTCAAAATCGTAGCAACACCCGCCACCACGGTTGCTGGTATTTTCTAGCGATACCAGGCGACTGACCGGGCGGTGTACATCATCGGGTTGAATGGCATCCGCCACTTGCGATGCGCTAATAC
>DNMB01000077.1:0-10425 GCA_003489485.1 Chitinophagaceae bacterium
GCATCGATCCAATGGCATAGCGCGTGTTGCGAATATTGACCGATCCAAAATAAACGGCCACCACATAAAAAGTAGTATCAGAAGAGCCTTGCAATACAGAGGCCAATCTACCGGCAAAGGAGTCTACCCCATAGGTCTTCATGGTATCGAGCATCATGCCGCGTGCCCCGCTGCCGCTAAGCGGCTTTATCAAGGCCGTGGGCAGTCCATCCACAAAACGCGTATCGGCGCCGAGGTAAGCGAATAATTGCTTTACTCCATTGATCAGTACATCAAAACTTCCGCTGGTCCTGAGCAAACTAATGGCGATCAGCATGCCAACGATATAGGGGATGATCCGAATGGCCGTTTCAAATCCGCCGCGGGCTCCCTCCACGAAGGCATCAAATACATCGATCTTCTTATAGACCCCACCCAGCACGATCAGCACGAACAACACCAAAATGATGCCGTTGCTGAGTTTGCCGGAAAATAGCTGGGCCGTTTGCGCATCGAGCTTTACCACGTAGATCACCAACAGCGCGATCAGCAGCGAGATCCCTCCTACCCAACCCAAAATGACGGGCTGAAACAAATTGATGCGCTGCTTGAACGAGACGATGAACAGCGCCGCCATGGTAGCGGCAAACGTGGCGATCATACAAGGAATGAATATATCGGTGGGATCGGCCGCTCCCATCCCGGAACGGTAGGCGATGATCGTTACGGGAATAAGGGTAAGACCAGAGGCATGCAGGGCCAAGAACATCACCTGCGCATTAGAGGCCGTTGTTTTGCTGCTATTGAGCTCCTGGAGGCTCTCCATGGCCTTTAGACCAAAGGGAGTGGCCGCATTGTCCAAATTGAGCAGGTTGGCAGAGAAATTCATCATAATGTGCCCTGTGGCAGGATGCCCTTTAGGGATATCCGGAAATATCCTCGAAAAGAAAGGCCAGATGATCTTGGATAACAAGCGAACACCGCCTGCTTTTTCGGCAATCGACAGAAATCCCATAAAAAGAGCCAAAATACCAATGAGCGGAAAGATAATGTCGAGTACGGCGTTCTTGGCTGTCTCGATAATACCATCGACCTTTCTGACCAGCTTTGATTGAATACCCACAAAGCTATAGGGCTGAGCAAGTGGATAAAGCGCGCTATAAGAGCGTAAGGAGTCATCTGAGCGCAAATCATGCAGTAGGTAGGTTGCCTTTCCGGGTTGATCGGTCGCAAAAAAACAGTATTCTTTTAAAAATTCAGGGTATTGAGAAGACAGTCCCATGCTCTCGGGCTTGCCTATTGCATAATAAAAGACCGAGTCGTATCGGTCTGACGATTTACCGGTCACCATGCGGTTAAAGATTTTTTCATCGCCCGAGGCCATCCGAAAGGCCCCGACCACAAAGGCAATGATGACAAAGGCTGACCAGATCTTAGTAAGCGTCATGAGATTGATTTTTTACTGATTTGAAGATACTGAAATCATAATGGAACGGTCGTAGCCTGCAGTGGAATTCTTACCTTTGCGCGCCGGTATTCACCTCTTAAAACGAAACCGTACCCTACTATGGCACTTCAGGCTGGAATTGTCGGACTTCCCAATGTCGGTAAATCGACCTTGTTCAATGCAGTAAGCATCAGCGCAAAGGCGCAGGCCAGTAATTATCGCTTTTGCACGATAGACCCTAACGTGGGACTGGTGGATGTTCCTGACACCCGCTTGAGCAAATTAGCCGAGTTGGTGCAACCCGAAAAGATCATACCTACCCAGATCGAGATCGTTGATATTGCCGGCTTGGTCAGGGGCGCCAGCAAAGGAGAAGGTCTTGGAAATAAGTTTTTAGGAAATATCCGTGAGGTCGATGCCATCATTCATGTGGTACGTTGTTTTGAAGATGAGAACATCTTACGCGAAGAAGGTTCCATCAATCCCGTGGGCGATAAGGAGATCATTGATACCGAATTGCAGCTAAAGGACCTGGAGTCTATCGAGAAAAAAATACAGCGCACCGAAAAACAGGCCCGTATCGACCCTAAACTCAAAGCCGAACTCGAGGTCTTACAGCGCTGCAAGGTGCAACTCGAAAAAGGACGCAGCATCAGAGAGCTACAGTTAAGCAAAGAAGAAAAGATCGCTATTGCCGACCTGTTCTTGCTCACCGACAAACCAGTACTCTATGTTGCCAATGTGGATGAAGCTTCCATGCATACGGGCAATGCGTATTCGCAAGCCCTACAGGCGGCCATTCAAAGCGAGAATGCCGAGCTGATCGTAATGAACAATTCGATCGAAGCCCAAATTGCCGAGCTGGAGACACCCGAAGACAAAGCACTTTTTATGGATGAATATGGCATGAAGCAACCCGCTTTGGACCGCTTGATCCATTCTGCCTATAAACTACTGAACCTGTTCACCTACTTTACCGCCGGTAAGCAAGAGGTCAGAGCCTGGACCATTCACCAAGGGTGGAAGGCACCGCAGGCCGCCGGAGTAATTCATACCGATTTTGAAAAGGGATTCATTAAGGCAGAGGTGATCGCCTACGATGATTACGTACAATACGGATCGGAGGCTGCTTGCAGAGAAGCGGGTAAACTTCGAATAGAAGGAAAAGAATACATCGTAAAGGATGGCGATGTAATGCACTTCCGTTTCAATGTTTGATCTTACTTGTCTTCGGTAAGACCGGCCATCATGTATTCGCGGTTCAAACGAGCGATATTCTCGATGGAGATACCCTTAGGACAAACGGCCTCGCAGGCGCCGGTGTTGGTGCAGGCACCAAAGCCTTCACGGTCCATTTGTGCTACCATGTTCATAGCGCGGTTCTTTCTTTCGGGCGCCCCTTGTGGCAACAAGGCAAGATGAGACACCTTTGCCCCCACAAATAACATGGCAGAAGAATTTTTACAAGCCGCCACACAAGCCCCGCAACCAATACAGGCGGCCGCTGCGAATGCCTCATCGGCCTTTTCTTTTTCGACGGGTGTGGAGTTGGCATCAACGGCATTACCCGTATTGACCGAGATATATCCGCCTGCCTGAATGATACGATCAAATGCACTACGGTCTACCATCAGATCTTTAACGACAGGAAAAGCATTGGCCCTCCAGGGTTCCACCACAATGGTATCACCATCTTGGTAAGCACGCATGTGTAACTGACAGGTGGTATTGTGTTGCCAAGGACCGTGCGGTCTGCCGTTGATATACATGGAGCACATACCGCAGATACCTTCGCGGCAATCGTGATCGAACGCAATAGGCTCTTTTCCTTCTTTGATCAGTTGCTCATTCAACACATCGATCATTTCCAAAAAAGACATCTCAGAAGAAATGTTCTTTACCGGATAGGTCTCAAAATGACCTTTGTCGCTGGCATTTTTCTGACGCCAAACTTTCAGTGTCAAATTCATGGTGTAGTGCTGCATAAGTACGACTATTAAAGAATAGAAATTATTTATAACTGCGTTGACTGGGTTTGGCGATCTCAAAGGTCAGCGGCTCTTTGTTCAATTGCCAATTACTATCGGATTGATAGGCCCAGGCCGCTACATAGGCAAATTGTTGGTCATCACGAAGGGCTTCTCCATCTTCTGTCTGGCTCTCTTCTCTAAAATGTCCGCCACAGCTTTCGTTACGATCGAGGGCATCGATGCACATCAATTCACCGAGTTCGATAAAATCAGCTACGCGACCGGCTTTGTCGAGCTCCGGATTCATTTCATTGATGTCGCCTGGAATACGAACATCGGACCAAAATTCCTTTTTTAGCTGGCGGATCTCTTCGATGGCCTTGGTGAGTCCCTTTTGGCTGCGCGCCATACCGCACTCTTCCCACATGATCTTACCAAGCCGCTTGTGAAAGCTCTCCACAGTCTGCGTTCCTTTAATGTTCATGAGTTTTTGGATACGCTCTGCAGCATTTCGCTCAGCCTCCAAAAACGCAGGATGATCGGTAGCGATAGGCTTGGTAGCGATCTCATCGGCCAAGTAATTACCAATGGTGTACGGGATTACAAAATATCCGTCTGCAAGTCCTTGCATAAGAGCGGATGCGCCCAAACGGTTAGCCCCGTGATCGCTAAAATTAGCTTCGCCCAGTGCGTACAATCCCTTAACACTGGTCATGAGTTCGTAATCGACCCAAAGCCCACCCATCGTGTAGTGCACGGCAGGATAGATACGCATGGGTACCTCATAGGGATTTTCACCCGTGATCTTTTCGTACATGTCGAATAAATTCCCGTACTCTTCTTTGACCACTTCCTTTCCCAGACGAACCAGGGTTTCGGTATCGGGATTTTGCAAGCCTTGCTTGTTCGCTTCGGCCTTGCCGTACTTATTGATCAGGTTATACTTGAAGTCGAGATATACAGCCTGACCGGTAGTGCCCACTCCAAAGCCGGCATCGCAACGCTCTTTGGCCGCTCGAGAGGCCACATCACGCGGAACGAGATTGCCGAAAGCCGGATAACGGCGTTCCAAAAAATAATCCCTTTCTTCTTCGGGAATATCATTGGGAGCTCTTTTGTCTCCCGCCTTGGCAGGCACCCAAATACGTCCATCGTTTCGCAACGATTCAGACATCAGGGTTAGTTTGGATTGGTGATCGCCACTAACAGGAATACAGGTCGGATGGATCTGGGTAAAGCAAGGATTGGCAAAATGGGCGCCTTTTTTGTGTGCTTTCCAGGCAGCTGTTACATTGCTTCCCATGGCATTGGTAGAGAGATAGAATACGTTCCCATATCCTCCTGTACACAGTACCACGGCATGTCCAAAATGTCTTTCAAGCTCTCCTGTAACAAGATTACGACAAATGATTCCACGCGCCTTTCCATCGATCACGACCACATCCAACATTTCGTGGCGGGTATACATCGTTACTTTTCCAAGCGCTACTTGTCTTTCGAGAGCCTGGTAAGCACCAATCAGCAATTGCTGACCGGTTTGACCGGCCGCGTAGAAAGTCCGCTTGACCTGTGTACCACCAAAAGAACGATTGTTGAGCAAGCCGCCATACTCACGGGCAAAGGGAACACCCTGTGCCACACATTGGTCGATGATATTGACGCTCACCTCCGCCAGGCGGTGCACATTGGCCTCGCGAGAGCGGTAGTCGCCACCCTTGATGGTATCATAGAAAAGACGATAGACGGAATCTCCGTCGTTTTGATAATTTTTTGCAGCATTGATCCCTCCTTGCGCAGCAATGGAGTGAGCTCTTCTGGGAGAGTCCTGAAAACAAAACGCCTTTACCTGGTAACCTAATTCTCCCAATGAAGCAGCAGCCGAGGCCCCGGCCAGTCCGGTTCCTACCACGATCACTTCGAGCTTGCGCTTGTTGGCAGGATTGACCAGCTTGCAATGGCCTTTGTAAGAGGTCCATTTTTGATCCAGTGGTCCCGATGGAATTTTTGAGTCGAGCATAGTTAGATCAGTTTCTACGTGAAGATTATTTTATCCAGCCCATGTACATGCATACGGGCATCAGCGCAAATACAAGGGGAATGATAACAGAGAACAATACTCCTGCCGATTCAACCAGGGCAAGGTAACGGCCATTGGTCAACCCGAGCGTGCGAAAGGCACTTTGAAATCCGTGTAACAGGTGCCATGCGAGCGCAAAGCATCCCAACACATATAACAAGACCACGGCTAAATTTCCCTGAAATACCTGGAGCATTTCGCCATAGAGATTATGATATTCCTTTCCATCGATCAGTACAGGCTCAAGGCCGGTAATGCGGCTGGGAACCCAAAAATGAGAGATGTGCATGACCAAGAACAAGAAGAGAAGCGTACCTAACAAACCCATGCTGCGGCTATACCATTTGCTGCCTTTGTTACCCATGGGAACGGCATATCCTTTCTTACGGGCTGCACGATTCGATAACTCGAGTGCCCATCCCTGGAGCATGTGCAAAATAATACCGGCGAAGAGACCGACCTCCAAGATCCGAGGCACGGCATTGGATCCCATAAAGTGGGCGGCCTTGTTGAACATCACCCCGCCATCCATGGCAAAGATGCAGGCATTTAACCCTACGTGAACCACCAGAAAAAGAACCAGAAAAATTCCGGTGAGCCCCATTATCCACTTTTTACCGACGGAAGAAGTAAATAACTCAGACCATTTCATCAGAATAGAATTTAAAATTTAAGCTACGGGCACTCGCAGTCTCCGCTTTCGTTAGTGGTGCAAAATTAACACCGCGGCGCCGAAATCTGATAAAAGATTTAGATAAAGAAAAGAGAGAACAAAATACTTATTGCAGCAGGTTTGGCCCTATCAACGATTCCACCTTTCGAAGCAAATGAAAGGGCCTATACGAACGCCACTCGGGTATATTAAAAAGTTCTATAAAGTGATGGTTGCCGGCCTGTTTAAACTCGATTTCGGACTGATAAGGCATATTTAAACAAACAACCCACCCACCCGATTCTCGCAGTTCTTGAGACAACTCCTCGTAATAATCGGTTCCATCGCTGTGAAAGTTCAGCACATTCTCTGCGATCAGGATGAACTTGTTTATCGATTCCGACTCGAATGGCTCGAGCACGTAACGCTTCAGCAACATGATATCGTTTTCGAGCGCATCGTTCCATTCACCGATCAATTCTATAACAGCATAACGCTCGTCGTAGTCGGCCACCAGCACCTTGCAGTAAAGGGTTCGGCTGCCAAATTCGTCCCACTGCGGGTGAATGTAATAGTTGTAGATCGTTTGGGAGAATTCGAATTCCGAGTACTCCTTTCCATAAAAGGGCGAACGGGCGTCTTCTTCGCTAATGTAAATGTGTTGCCAATTGTAATATGGCTCCAGCGTGTGCATAGGTACGTTACTTACCCTCCAAGAATTGAAGGGCTTTTTTTACACTTCCCTTACTAAGCAATAGCTCCTTGGCCTTCTCGTAATCCGTAAGACCTGATTTTTCCATGAGCATCTTGGTGCCGCGGTCAACGAGCTTGTCATTGCTAAGTTGCATATTGACCATCTTATTGTCTTCTACCCTTCCTAATTGGATCATAACGGCAGTAGAGATCATGTTGAGCACCAACTTTTGCGCCGTACCGCTCTTCATTCTGGTGCTACCCGTTACGAACTCAGGGCCCACGACCACCTCAATGGGAAAATCAGCGGCTTGACTAACGGGCGCCCCGGGATTGCACGATATACTACCTGTAACGATACCTCGGCTGCGACAGGCTTCGAGCGCACCGATCACATAAGGCGTTGTGCCGCTGGCTGCGATCCCGATCACCACATCACGGTCCGATACTTCGTATTCTTGCAGATCTTTCCACCCTTGTTCTTTACTGTCTTCGGCAAATTCTACGGCCGTAGTGATCGCCTTTTCGCCACCGGCAATGATCCCAATGACCAAGCCGTAGGGAACTCCGAATGTGGGAGGACATTCACTGGCATCCACGATACCCAACCGCCCGCTCGTGCCGGCTCCGATATAGAACAGACGCCCACCCATGAGCATCTTATCGCTGATGGCCTCAATGAGTTTTTCAATTTGTGGAATAGCCTTTTGAACAGACCCCGCCACGGTACGATCTTCGTTGTTGATGTGCACCAGCAACTCCGACACTGCCATTTTTTCTAAGTGACGATAGGAACTGGATTGCTCTGTTACTCTTTCAAAAGCCATGGTATAGTTTATGCATGATAACGGATCAAGCCCTGCATGGGATGTTGCAAAACTTGACCGAGTTCAAATTCATAAGCGTGGCAAAGTTGCTGGATTATATCCCGAAATCCAAATGCTACCCCGCCCGTAAAATGAACAGGGTATTTCCACACTTCTTTGTATTTGCACAGGTGCTGAAAGAAAAAATCATTTAGTCCGTCTTCGATAATGTTCTCGATCATGTAATGACCACGGTTCTCCGCCAAAAAACGAGTATATCCTGCCAGGTATCGGTTGGGCAAGGGCTTTTTATATACACTCTCCAAGATCTCTGAGGGAGTGGTAGTAAAGCTGGCATCGAAGCGGGCCCTGAGGTCTTCGTCGAAGGTATCGTACAGATAATACTGAATTACTTTCTTGCCCAGATAGGCTCCGCTACCCTCGTCTCCGAGCACATATCCCAGTCCGGGACTGTTACGTACCATCTTTTTACCGTCGTAATAACAAGAGTTGGAACCTGTTCCCAAAATGCAGGCGATTCCCTTTTGATTGCCACAGAGGGCCCGGGCCGCTCCCATCAGATCGTGCGTAACAAAAGCCTTAGCATCGGGAAATACCGCCAATAGAGCTTTTTTGACCGAGCGGGCATTATCGGCGTTGGCACATCCCGTACCATAGTAGAAAATATCGGTTATGCCCTGCGTGCGAACAGCGGGCCATAGTTCTTTCTTGAGCAGGGCAACGATTTGGTCCGTACTCAAAAAGTAAGGACTGATACCTTGTGTAAAGACAGCTTTCTTTTTTCCTTTGTTGAGTACGCACCACTCCGTTTTTGTAGCTCCACTGTCTGCGATCAAAGTAACAACTGCCATATATAAAACTTAGTGAGGGCGGAGAGGGTGTTAGCCTCAAATCCAGTAATTTGCGTCAAATTACAGAATAAGCGCAATAATGAGCAATAAAAAATGGAATCTGGCGCTGCCCCTGCTATTTTCTGTCGTACTGGTAGCCGGTATGTGGTTGGGACATCGCTTAACGCTCAAGTCGGGCCTGGGCCTTTTTGAGAAAAACAAGGGTAGCGCATTGCAAGAAACCATTGACCTGATGAGGAGCCACTACGTGGATACCCTAAAGATCGATAGCATCGAACAACTCTCCATTGGACAACTGATGGATCATCTCGATCCCCACTCCGTATTCTTGGCTCCGCAGGAATTAGAAGCCGCCAATGAAGAGCTGGCTGGTAATTTTGAAGGGATCGGCGTAGAATTTTCAGTTCGAAAAGACTCTGTTGTCATTACCTATGTAATTCCAAATGGGCCCAGCAGCAAGGCTGGATTGGAACCTGGCGATAGAATTATCAAAGCCGGTGATTCTTCTTTGACCAAAAAAGAACTGCAAGCCGATCAGGTTAAAAAACTCATCCGTGGACCAAAGCGATCTACCATTACCCTGCAGCTGCTCAGAGACGGAAAAAAAATTCAAAAAACAATTACACGCGGAGAAATTCCACTCTCCGCTCTTGATGCGGCCTACTTGATGGATGAGACCACCGGCTACATTAAGCTTAATCGATTTTCTGAGAATAGCTACGAAGAGTTCATGCAAGCCCTCGAAGATCTGCTGCAAAAAGGAATGCTTCAGCTTGTCTTGGACTTGCGAGGCAACGGAGGCGGATTCATGAACGAGGCCATCGAAATGGCAGATGAATTTTTGGATGCCGATAAACTCATTGTTTACACCGAGGGAGCGCATTACCCCAAAAAAGAATATCGCTGCCGGCGCCCCGGGCTTTTTGAGAAAGGAAAGTTGATCGTACTGGTCGATGAAAATTCTGCCAGCGCCAGCGAGGTACTGGCCGGTGCCTTGCAAGACTGGTGCAGAGCCACGTTGATCGGAGCCCCTACGTTTGGAAAGGGATTGGTGCAAGAACAGTTCGAACTCAGTAATAACGCTGCCATTCGCCTTACTGTAGCCAGATACTATAGCCCATTGGGACGAAGCATTCAACGCTCTTACGAAAACGGCAAGGAAGCTTATTTAGAAGCAGCCGAAAACAGGAGCATGCACCCTGCAGAAAATAAGCAGGACAGCGCAATTAAAGCCCACGCATCAAAAAAATTCTTTACCAATTGCGGCGATACACTCTACAGTGGCATGGGCATTATGCCCCACCAGCTGGTTACGCCTACCGAGCGCCAAATCGAAATGGATCTCTTTCTATGGGGAAGAGGTACTCAATGGGAAGAGTTCGCCTTACATTACTACACCCGGCATCGTAAAGAAGTACAGCAGTTTGCTTCGCCCGAAGCGATCATAAAGAGTAAAGCACTGCCAATACAAATTAGCAGTGAATGGAATCGCTATGCACCAACTGCTACACCCCTACCCCCAACCATAAAAACATACTTGCTGGCACTAATTGCTCGTTATCGTTTTGGAAACAGCGGGTATTTTCAGATTTTCAACCAACAAGATCCCATAGTGGAAAGTGCCCGAAAACAGTTACCCCATTAAACAGTAGCTACCATGGATATCAAAAACAACATTTTGGAAACGATCGGCAACACGCCGCTCATCAGACTCAACAAACTGGCCAAAGATGTTGTGTGTCCGGTTTTGGCCAAGGTCGATTACTTTAATCCGGGTAACTCGATCAAAGACCGAATGGCGCTAAAGATGGTAGAAGTGGCCGAGCAAGATGGCCGGCTCAAGCCGGGCGGAACCATCATTGAGGGCACTAGTGGCAACACCGGTATGGGACTGGCCCTTGCTGCCGTTGTAAAGGGCTACAAATGCAT
>DNMB01000077.1:10748-13065 GCA_003489485.1 Chitinophagaceae bacterium
TTTGTGACCACCGATAAGCAGTCGAAAGAAAAAGCAGACATCCTTAAAGCAGTAGGTGCGGAAGTCATCGTCTGTCCCACCAATGTACTGCCCGAAGACCCCAGAAGTTATTACAGTGTGGCAGCCCGGCTGGCCAAGGAGATCCCCAACTCCTGTCATATGAATCAATACGACAATCTGGCCAACCGTCAGGCGCATTATGAGAGCACAGGGCCTGAGATCTGGCAACAGACCGACGGAAAGGTTACGCATTTGGTCTGTACAGCGGGTACCGGTGGTACCATTACCGGAACAGCGATGTATCTGAAAGAAAAGAACCCGAACATCAAGATCTGGGCCATCGATGTGTACGGGTCGCTACTCACCAAATATTTTCGTACGGGCGAAATAGACATGAACGAGGTGAAGCCCTATATCAGCGAAGGATTCGGAGAAGACTTCGTTCCAAAGAATTACGACATGCGCTTTATCGATCACTTCGAGCAGGTAACAGACCGAGACGGTGCGGTCATGGCTCGAAAATTGGCGAAAGAAGAAGGTCTTTTTTGCGGCTATAGCGCAGGGAGCTGCTTGCAGGGCTTGTTGCAATTAAAAGCGCAATTGAAAAAAGACGACCTCGTAGTTTGTATCCTGCACGACCATGGCAGTCGCTATGTGGGCAAGATCTACAATGACCAATGGATGATGGAAAGAGGTTTTCTAGAGGTAAAGACCATTCGCGACATGGTCAGTGCTCGTGGCGCCAAAAAACTGATCAGCGTTGAGCCCACTCATACGGTAGCCGATTGCGTTGAGTTGATGAAAAAATATGATATTGAACAGATCCCGATCATGAAAGAGGGTGAACCCATCGGTGCAATCAGCCAGCAAGGACTATTTAAAAAAGTATTCGACGACCCCGTCTTAAAAAATGCAACGGTCACGCAGGTGATGGAACCGGCCTTTCCGGTAGCTCCCTTCGATACTGCAGCAGAGAAATTAAGGCTTTACATTACCAAAGAGAACGGAGCGGTCATGGCCAAGGATGAGGCAGGCAACTATCATATCATCACTAAATATGATGTTATTGCCGCATTGGGTAACTAATTTTTTCGCTTCTGATCGCTTTTTTTATCTTGCCACCGCTAAAAAATAAATAAACCGCTATGAAAAAATATTCAGCCGGCGTTCTTTTTGGAGATGAACTGGCCGCCCTTTACCAAGATGCAAAAGATAATCAATTTGCCTTGCCGGCCGTCAACACCATCGGCACCAATAGCATCAACGCTACGCTGGAGACCGCTGCCAAAGTAAACTCCCCCGTTATCATTCAATTTTCAAATGGCGGGGCGCAATTCATTGCCGGCAAAGGAATGCCCAACGACCAACTACAAGGCAACATTCAGGGCGGTATTTCCGGCGCGCTACACATTCACAATGTGGCCAAGTACTACGGTGTACCCGTGGTGCTGCATACAGACCACGCCTCTAAAAAATGGCTGCCCTGGGTAAGTGGCTTGCTCGATGCAGGAGAAGTTTTTTTCAAAGAAAAAGGAAAACCGCTGTTTAGTTCTCACATGCTCGACCTGAGCGAAGAGCCCCTCGAAGAAAATATCGCCACCTCCGTGCAGTACTACAAAAGAATGAAGCCCCTTGGCATGAGCATTGAGATCGAGTTGGGCGTAACCGGCGGCGAGGAGGATGGCGTAGATAATTCGGATGTGGAAAATTCAAAACTCTATACCCAACCCGAAGATGTGGCGTATGCGTTTAAAGAGTTGCAACAAGTGGGTGATATGTTTACGGTCGCGGCCGCTTTTGGGAATGTTCATGGCGTGTACAAACCCGGCAACGTAGAATTAAGACCCGAGATCTTGAACAATAGCCAACGCTATATCGAAACGCATCTCAAGACCGGACCCAAGCCCGTATATTTTGTCTTTCATGGTGGAAGCGGCTCTCCACAACACCAAATAAGAGAGGCCATCGGTTATGGTGCCATCAAGATGAACATCGACACCGATCTGCAGTGGGCCTTTTGGGAAGGCGTGCTGGCCAACTACAAAAAGAACGAAGCCTATTTACAAGGACAACTGGGAAATCCCGAAGGCGAAGAAAAGCCCAATAAAAAATACTACGACCCCAGAGTATGGCTCAGAAAAGGAGAAGAGGCCTTTATTAAACGACTGGAAGTCGCCTTCGAAGACCTCAACTGCATCAACCGAAATCAGTAAGAGATCGCCACAGTTCGCTTCACGCTCCAAATATCCTTCATGACCTTTACGCCTTGGTCTAGATAGATATCCTTTTTCAAGTTTCCGATCCAGCTGTTAAAGCG
>DNMB01000103.1:0-694 GCA_003489485.1 Chitinophagaceae bacterium
CTTCCACGTTGCAAGAGCCTAACGTGCGGATGGTAAAGTTGTATCCCAACCCGGCCGTTAGCTACATCACCTTTGATCTGCGCGGGAACTACAAGCAGGGTCTCACACTTCAGGTATACAGCGGGATCCTTGGTAAAAAGATCTTTTCTACGGCCTTTACGCAAGAGCGGTACCTGCTCAACCTTAATGATTTTCCTCGCGGAATTTACATCTACCACCTTACTGACTCGAACGGCAAGATCATCGAATCAGGTAAATTTCAGGTGACCAAATAATCCGCCGCTCGCCTTTCTCACTATTTTTATCGGGCTTTTCGTTACTGCACCTGAATGACGAGGAATTTCAGGTAATGCGTATTCTCCATGGTGGGAATAATAGGATGATCGGCCGACTGTGTCTGAAAACATACCTGTCGAATCGTGCGTCTGGCATCTTTGGCGGCCATACCGATGATCTCGATGAACAGATCGGGAGAGACCAGATTGGTACAAGAAGAAGTAACTAAAAATCCTCCGGGCTTTACCAGCTTCATTCCCCGCAAATTGATCTCTTTATATCCGGTGATGGCCTTTTGCAACGTGGCGCGGCTTTTGGTGAACGCCGGCGGATCGAGCATCACCACATCGTATTGCTTTTTTTCTTTTGCCCATTGCTTTAATACATCAAAGGCATTGGCCTCTTCGAAGCGACAGCG
>DNMB01000103.1:1076-2797 GCA_003489485.1 Chitinophagaceae bacterium
AGCACAGAGCGGGCCCCGTAGTGTGCCGCATGAATCTCGAATGTGCCCGTATACGTAAAGGCTCCCAGCACATCCGCATCCTTTACAATAGAAGCAATGGCCCTGCGATTATCTTGCTGGTCCAAAAAGTAACCGGTCTTTTGCCCCTGAGCCACATCTACGTAAAAGCGCAGCCCATTCTCCTGAATGGTGATGCGTGTCTCGAAGGGATCCGACAAAAAACCTTTTTGCTGTGCAAGTCCTTCGAGCTCGCGTACCGGTACATCATTGCGCTCATAGATTCCCTTTGGTTGAAAGACCTGCTGTAACGCATTTACCAACGCCGGCTTCCAGCGATCGATGCCGAGCGCCAAGGTTTGGAGTACGAAATAATCGTTGAATTTGTCGATGATCAATTGGGGTAGCCCATCGGCCTCACCAAAAACAAGTCGACAGTTCTCGGTATATCCTATTCGCTTTCTGTATTCCCAGCAAGAGCGGATCTTTTCTAAAAAAAATGTTTCGTCGATGGTAACCTTCTCTTCTCGGGTCAACAACCGTACCAAGATCTGTGAACGTGGGTTGGCGTAGCCCTGGCCTACAAATTTCTGATCGTGCGTGTAGACCGACACCACTTCTCCGCCGGCCAGTTCTCCTTGTACCTGCTCGACCTCGTTGGCAAAGATCCAGGGGTGTCCTAGCAGTACCCGGGGCGCGATCTTTCGTTTGAGTATAACCTTGATCATAACAGGCGAAGATAACCCTTAAAGACAGACATAAAGACCGAAAGCCCTGACAGACAAGGTCAATTTGTCTAGAATTTAGGGCAATTGGGCCGCTACCAAGGGTTGGCAATAAAATTGACCACCTTACCTTTGCAACCAATTTATTTGAGCTATGTCAGAACAAGAAAACAAGTCGGCCGAAGTAGACGTTACCCCCGAGGATACCTCCTCTGAGCAAGCGACAGGTACCACCCAAGAGCCTGCACTCAGCGAGCTCGATAAAACAATGGCCGCACTCGAGGAATACAAAGACAAGTATTTAAGAACCGTGGCCGAGTTCGACAATTACAAACGCCGCAATGCCAAAGAGCGCATCGAGTTAATGCAAACCGCAGGCCGCGAAGTGATCGGCGAGCTGCTCGAAGTACTCGACGATTGCGACAGGGCCCAAAAAACATTAGAAGGGAATCCTGATGCCGCTCCCTTGGTAGAGGGTGTCTTATTGGTCTTTAACAAACTTCGTCACAAACTACAGGCACGTGGTCTGAAAGCACTCGAGACCCTGCACCAAGATTTTGATGCGGACCTGCATGAGGCCATCACCGAGATCCCCGCGCCCAGCGAGGAACTAAAAGGAAAAGTGATCGATGAGGTGGTAAAGGGCTATTCACTAAACGAGAAAATGATCCGTCATCCCAAAGTGGTGGTTGGAAAATAAATCATGAGCAAAAGAGACTACTACGAAATACTTGGCGTAAGCAAATCAGCTTCGGCCGATGAGATCAAAAAATCTTATCGGAAAGTGGCCATGCAGTATCACCCCGATCGCAACCCCGGAGATAAGGCGGCCGAAGAAAAATTCAAGGAAGCGGCTGAGGCCTACGAGATACTGAGCGATGCCGATAAGCGCGCACAATACGACCGCTTTGGACATGCAGGCGTTAGCGGAGCCGGTGCAAGGGGCGCCGGTGGCGGCATGAACATGGACGACATATTCAGCCAGTTCGGAGATATTTT
>DNMB01000177.1 GCA_003489485.1 Chitinophagaceae bacterium
CTGGAGATACTGCACTCTACCTTATTATAGCCGACATGCATATCGGGGTGATGGTCCATTTCTTCGGCAATGGCGGCCACGACATTTACAAACTCGATCGTTTTGGCGTAGCTGTCGAACTGAAAAGTCCTGACAAACTTGCCATCTTTTAATTGCCAGTGCAGCGGAGCGGGTATTGACATTGTCTTAACATTTTATTAAAGGTATGTTATTGGGCACCTAAGAAAAATAGAGTGTTTTTACTTATAGTAATATAGATAAATGCTTTTATAAACTTTAAGTGTTCAAAATCAATAAGTTAAAATTTTTTTAAGAATTTATTAACTATATATGAAGAGCCTTCCTTAAATTCATCATCTGAAATCACACCAACTTTAACCCTTTTACAATGAGCAAGAATCTATCATTGCTTTTCATCTGCCTTTTCATGGGAGGCTTGTTGTCTGCACAACAAGTTGTTACCGGGAAGGTTATTGATGAAAAGGGAGCACCTGTTTCTGGTGTCTCCATTGTACAGAAAAACAATCGGAAGAATGGTACCTCTACGGACGCACAGGGTAATTACTCCTTGTCTGTTCCCAATGCCGGTACCGTGCTGGTCTTTTCGAGTGTTGGCTTTGCCGCGCAAGAATTGACGGCTGGTAATGCTGCCAAGGTAACTCTGGCTGCTTCTGCCGAGACCATCTCTGAAGTAGTAGTAACCTCGCTGGGTATCAAGCGTGAGAAAAAAGCGCTTGGTTATTCGGTAGCCACTGTCGACAAAAAGCAGCTGGAGCTTCGCCCCGAAGGCGACCCTATGCGTTTGTTGCAGGGTAAGGCCCCCGGCGTAAACATTCTTAATAGTAGTGGTATCTCCGGATCGGGAACCAACATCACTATTCGTGGTGTGTCTACCATCAGTGGTAATTCACAGCCGCTGTTCGTTGTAGACGGAGTTCCTTTCGATGGATCTACCAACTCTCAAGGAAGCTTCCTTTATGGTAACCAAACCGGAAGCCGCTTCTTTGATATAGACCCCAACAACATCGAAAGCATCAACGTATTGAAAGGATTGAGTGCAACAACCCAGTACGGTTCTTTGGGCCGTAACGGGGTGGTGCTGATCACGACCAAGAACGGTGGTGTACAAAGAACCGGTCGTAAGAAGACCGAGATCACTGTAAACCAATCTGTGTTTACAAACGAAGTGGCCAACTTACCAGAGTACACCACTAAATATGGTAACGGATTTAACAATGCCATCGGTAACTTCTTTAGTAACTGGGCTTCTATTCCCTTCAGCAATCCTCCCATGCAGTTGCCTCACCCTTACGACAGACCTGCATTGCGCGGAGCGTTTCCTGAACTGGTAGGTGCCAAGTACGATTTCAAATTCTACCCTTCTGTAAAAGATTTCTTTAGAACCGGTATCATCAGCAACACAGGTATCAACATCAATGGTGGTGGTCCTGGCGCGGCTTTCAATGCCAACTTCTCTACATTGAACGATAAAGGATTTACTCCCGGTAACGATGTAGTAAGAAATACATTCGGTGTGGGTGGTACGGCCAAGTTGACCAACAACTTTACGCTGACTTCTTCTATCAACTTCGTAACTACCGATTTTAAAACACCTCCTACTGCTAGTAGTACAGGTAGCGGTTCCGACAACGGTGTATCTGTATTCGGAGACCTTATCTATACGCCTACTTCAGTAGACCTGATGAACTGGCCTTATCAGAACCCTGCCGATGGTTCTTCTGTATACTATCGTGCCGGTAATGATATTACCAACCCTCGTTGGACCATAGCCAATTCTCGCGTAAAGCAAATCACTAACCGTGCTTACGGTAATATTCAATTGCGCTACGACCTGGCCAAGAACTTCAACGTGTCTTATAAAGTAGGTTTCGATAACTATGCCGAGCAGCATATTCACGAGCACAACAAAGGAGCGGCCGAGTTTCCTCTTGGATTCTACCGTACCACTTCTGTTAATCGTGCTATTTGGGACCACTCTTTGTTGGCCAGCTACAATCGTCGTTTGAATGATGATTTTACCCTGAACATCGAGGGAGGTGCCAATGCTTATATCAATAACTACAAGCAATTTGGTCAGTTCAGCTCTCAGCAGCTGGTATTCGACCTCTTTGACCACTCTAACTTTATTGTGCAGAACAAAGTCGGAGACTCCGGTAATGACCTCGACTACATCGTTGAGCAAATGCTGCTGGGTGCTTTCGGATTTGCTTCAGTAGGTTATAAGGATTATCTCTATTTGAACGTAGGTGCCAGAAATGACTGGTCTTCTAAGTTCGAGTCTGAGAACAGAAGCAAGTTGTACCCCAACGTAACAGCTTCGTTTATTCCCAGCCAAGCTATCGATGCCTTGCGTAACAGCAAAGTGGTAAACTATTTGAAGGTTCGCGCCGGTTATTCTACCAGTGCTTCTTTCGGAGATGCTTACCAAACTCGTGCCGTACTGGGTATTCAAGCTAACCGCTTCGTAACACAACAAGGAACTGTTGTTAACTCCAATACACTCGGTGGTCGTCGTCCCAATCCAACACTTCTCCCTGAGTTGTCTAAAGAACTCGAGGTGGGTATCGAAGGACGTTTGATCAACAACCGTGTTAACGTAGATCTTACTTTATATCGTCGTGTTAACCCCAACCAGATCCTCGATAAGGACCTCGATCCTGCTTCTGGATACACTGTACAAAGTATCAATGCCGCTACTGTAGAGAACAAGGGTATTGAGCTCGGTCTGGGTGTAACATTGGTTCGTAAAAAAGATCTGGTATGGGATGTAAATACAAACTTTACCCTCAATCGCAACCGTGCGTATGATTTTCCTGCTGAGATCCAGCAGATCGGTCTGGCCGGTTACAGCGACCTGGGTGTATTTGCTTTCCCCAACAGACCACTTGGTTTGTTGTACGGTTCAAAAGTTGCTCGTGATCCCAATAAAGGAAATCTGCCCATCGTAGGACCTGATGGCAACTATATCGTTGACCCCACGCTGGGTGTGATCGGTGATGTAAATCCTGATTTCCAGATGAGTGGTATCACCAACCTTTCTTACAAAGGCTTTAGCCTTCGTGCTCAAGTTGACTACTCTCGCGGTGGAGACATCTTTGCCATGACGCCGCTGATCCTCTTGTCTCGTGGTGTAACCAAAGACACAGAGATCGATCGTCAGCAAATGTGGGTGATCCCCGGTGT
>DNMB01000125.1:0-8887 GCA_003489485.1 Chitinophagaceae bacterium
CGATACCACTCCGACAACCAGGCCATGTACTCGATTCCATTCTTTACCGTTGAGGCACTCAACTCTCCTTTAATCACATAGCTGGCAAAAATGTTGCCGGTGGTAGAATCTTCCCAGCCGGGTACCACAATGGGCAGATTACGCTCTGCGGCCGCCACGATCCAGCTGTCTTTGGGATCGATCTCGTAGTATTGCTTCAACTCGCCCGATAAGACGGTTTTATAAAGAAACTCGTGCGGAAAGTAGCGTTCGCCCTTTGCCTCGGCATCCTTCCATTGCTTGACCAGATGCTTTTGTAAACGACGAAAGGCCTCCTCTTCGGGAATACAGGTATCCGTAACGCGGTTATAGTGATTTTCGAGCAGGTCCCACTCTTCTTGAGGAGTCAGGTCCCTGTAATTGGGAATGCGCTTATAATGAGAGTGCGCCACCAGATTCATCACGTCTTCTTCGAGATTGGCTCCGGTGCAACTGATAATATCTACTTTGCCCTGGCGGATCATCTCGGCGAGTGACACGCCCAGTTCGGCCGTACTCATGGCACCGGCCAGGGTGATCATCATCTTTCCGCCTTCGAGCAGGTGTTGCTCATAACCCTTGGCAGCATCAACCAGCGCTGCGGCATTAAAGTGGCGGTAATGATGTTGTACGAACTGCGAAATGGGTCCTTTTTGCATGGAGGATGGTTTGAGCCGCCTTCAGATCACAAAAGGGTGAGACATTGCGGGAGTAGCAAAGATAAAGGATGAATGAAAAGAGAAATACTTGCAACTTTGCTTCTATGAAAAAGTTTTTGCTGATCGTATGGCTTGGTTTGTCTCAAGCAAGTTGGGCACAACCCTCTTATTATTCAAGTCAAGAGGCAGAACTGGCAATTGCCGGAGGAACGCTCAAGGGAACCTTGTTTACTCCCCATGATGTAAATCGCCCGGCCGTTGTGCTCATCATAGCCGGATCGGGACCCACCGATCGCGATGGAAACAGCCCGCTGCTAGCCGGAAAAAATAATTCGCTGCTGCAATTGGCCGATAGTTTAGCAGCCCGTGGCATTGCGTCGCTTCGCTATGATAAAAGGGGCGTGGCCAAAAGCCAGATCAAGGGATTCAAAGAAGAACAAATGCTCTTTACCGACGGCGTAAGTGATGCCCAGGGATGGGTACAGTGGTTGCGCGAAAAAGGGTTTCGAAAGATCTACATCGCCGGACACAGCGAAGGCTCGTTGGTAGGATTGATCGCCGCACAATCAGAAAAAATAAAAGGATTTATTAGTATAGCCGGTGTAGGCCGCCCCATTGACCTGGTATTGCGAGAGCAACTGGCAGCCGGAGCCGGACCAGACTCTCTTAAGCTTCTCGCCAATCGTTATCTCGACACGCTCATGAGCGGACAGCGAATCGCCAAACCAAACCCTTTGTTATTCTCCTTATTCAGACCTTCGGTGCAGCCCTATATGATCTCGTGGCTTCGCTACGATCCGCAACAACTGATACGATCGCTTGCATTACCCGTACTCATTATGCAAGGCACCAATGACATGCAGGTAAAAGAGACGGATGCGGAGCTTTTGGCCCGCGCCAAACCCGATGCCAAACTCGTTATTATCGAAAATATGAATCACGTGTTAAAAGAGGTAAAAAGTAGCGCGAGAGCATACAATATGGCCAGCTATTCCAATCCCGGGTTACCGGTCATGCCCCAGCTGGTAAACGCCATCGATCAGTTTGTGAAGGGCAAATTGAACTAAATTTGAAAAGTATTAATCTATCCTCTTATACATGATTAGATTTTTTTCTGTCATCGCACTGCTACTGGTTCTTTTTTCTTGCCGGCAACAACAAAGATCATCTGGCCCTGCCGTTACGCTCCCTCCAATAACAAGCGGTCATGCCAGCCCCGCCATCAACCCCTATGCTACCGTTGATATCTCTCCCATGGATATGAGCTATTGGCCGCTCGATTATCCAAAACGCAGACTGACCGGCGAGCTGACCACTCCGCCACTTGCGAGAGTTATCTATAGCCGTCCGCACCTGCAAGGCCGTACGCTTTTTACCGATATACTGCAATACGAGCAACTCTGGCGACTGGGAGCGAACGAAGCCACCGAATTGCAACTATTCAATGATGCACTGATAGAGAACCAGCCGGTAAAGGCCGGTCGCTATACGATGTATTGTATTCCACATCGCGACACCTGGACCTTTATCCTTAACAGTACCACAGATATTTGGGGCGTACAACAAGAGCACAGTACCGATATGCTACGATTCGAAGTGCCCGTTATCAATACAGGCATGGCCCTTGAGTATTTTACGATGGTCTTTAAAGAAAAAGAAGATAAGGCAGAACTGGTCGTGGCTTGGGAAAATCTGGAAGCAAGAGTTCAATTTAAATTTTGAAACAAAAACTTATGGCAGCGCAAGAAGAAAAAAAATGGGGCGATAACACGGTATTTGTACATGCAGGGGCTCACCCCGATCCCTCCACAGGAGCGATCATGACCCCGATCTACCAAACTTCTACCTATGTGCAAGAAGCGCCCGGCGTCAATAAGGGATTCGAATATGCGCGCAGTCAAAATCCCACACGAAAAGCCCTTGAAGAAGCGATTGCGATGCTCGAGCAGGGCAAACACGGATTGGTATTCAGTAGTGGCGTAGCGGCTACCGATGCGGTCATCAAATTACTCAGCGCTGGCGACGAAGTGATCTGTGGCAACGATATGTACGGAGGCACCTACCGGCTATTCACCAAGATCTTCTCGCGCTTGGGGATTGTATTTCATCAGGTCAACACCACACAGCTCGATGAAGTAAAAAAAGCCATCAACGAAAAAACAAAACTCATCTGGATCGAGACCCCCACGAATCCGTTGATGAACGTGTCGGACATTTCGGCCATTGCCGCACTGGCCAAAGAAAAGGGATTACTGCTGGCGGTCGATAACACGTTCGCCTCTCCGGCCTTGCAGCAACCCCTTACCCTGGGCGCTGATATTGTAATGCATTCTGCCACAAAATATCTGGGAGGTCACAGCGATGTAATTCAGGGAGCGCTCGCCGTTAACAGCGATGCGCTGCGCGAACAACTTTTTTTTATTCAAAAAAGCAGCGGAGCCGTACCGGGCCCAATGGATTGTTTTCTGGTGTTGCGTGGCATTAAAACCTTAGGACTACGAATGAAGGCCCACTGCGAAAATGGTGCTGCCATTGCACAGTGGCTGGCAAACCATCCCAAGATCGAGAAAGTGTACTGGCCCGGTTTCGATACGCACCCCGGACATGCCATTGCAAAAAAACAAATGAAAGGTTTCGGTGGTATGATCTCGTTCGAACTAAAGGATAACGACCCGATAGCAACAAAAAAAGTTTTGTCGGGCACCCGCCTTTTTTCGTTGGCAGAAAGTCTGGGAGGCGTAGAATCGCTCATCAATCATCCCGCCACCATGACGCATGCCTCGATTCCGCGCGAAGAGCGACTTCGCAATGGACTTTCCGATAAACTGATCCGACTGAGCGTAGGAATCGAAGATGCTACCGATCTGATAGAGGACCTGGCCCGCGCCATTGGCTAAGAGCGCTTCTCGAAGACCAGACTCTTGACCTTTTCTTTGTCTTCTTTTTCGTTTTTAAGATCGAACATGGTACCAAATACCAGATCCCATAATGTGGAGCTGACCCCGAAGCCATGATGTTCGTTCTTGTAATGATGCAGGTGATGGTTGCGCCACAAGGGCTTCATCCACTTGAACGGAGGATTCCAGGCATGGATCGCATAATGCATGGAGGCATAAAGAAGATAGCCCAGTAAGAATCCGGGAAAGAACAACAATGCGTAAGACCCCATTATCAAATAGTAAGTGCCGAAGATAACGGTAGAGATCAGAATGCTTGGAACCGGGGGCATAAAGAGTCGTTGCCTGTCGCGCGGATAATGATGATGATTGCCATGCATGGTATAGACCACTTTGGTCGCAAAGGGGGTCTTGGGTACCCAATGAAAAATGAACCGATGTGCGAGATATTCAAAAAAGCTCCAGAAGAAAATACCCAGTAAAAAATAAAGTGCCATGGAGGCCGCATCAAAACCAAAACGTACATGCGCCAAATAAGGAAGATAGACCAGGACAGGGAGGTACATTCCCCAGATGACCAGTGGATGTGCTTTGGTGAGCATTTCGAGAAAATCACTTTTAAAGAGACGGGCCTGTCCTTTATTGTGTATTTTTTCAAATTCCATGGTGCAAAGATAATGTGCATACAGAAAATTTTTAGATGATCTTGGTCATAACAACTTCTTAAAATCGCATTAACCTTGCTACCTTAGCAGCTGCGAAAACCCGGCCTATGAAACTGCTCAGTTACCAGCGAGACGAAAGAGAACAATTAGGAGTGCTCATCGACGGGTTCGTTTACGACATGGAGGTGCTTCATCCCGAACTGCCGAGCAGTATGAACCTTTTTTTGAATTACTGGGATGACTTTTTTCCCATGGCCCGGGCCGCTGAAAAACTAGTGCAGGAAGGCGGGCATTTTACCAAACATGGTACCCCGCTGGCACAAGTGAGCTTGCTGGCGCCGGTTCCCTACCCCTCTTCTTGCCGCGATGGATATGCGTTTCGCCAGCACGTGGCCGCTGCCCGACGAAACAGAAAAGTAGAGATGATCCCGCAGTTCGATGAGTATCCCATTTTTTATTTTACCAATCACCATAGCATACAAGGGCCGGGGCCGATTCGCTGTATGCCCGATCATTTCGAAAAACTGGATTTTGAGCTCGAGGCGGCCATCGTGATCGGCAGACCCGGTCGCAACATACGGGCCGCTGAGGCCGATCAGCATATAGCAGGTCTCATGATCATGAACGACATGAGCGCCAGGACCCTTCAGATGGAAGAGATGTTGTTGAATCTGGGCCCTGCCAAAGGAAAAGATTTCTCTACCGTCATTGGCCCCTGGCTCGTTACTCTCGATGAGCTGGAGCCGTTCGAAATAGCTGCCAAAACCGGACATACCGGTAAAAACTGGAATTTGGAAATGCGTTGCAGTGTCAACGGGCAACTTGTAAGCCAAGGCAATCTCGGCGATATGGACTGGACCTTTGCCGAGATCATTGAACGAGCTTCGTACGGGGTCGATCTGTATCCGGGTGATGTGATCGGCAGCGGGACCGTCGGAACCGGTTGCTTTTTAGAGTTGAACGGAACCGGCAAATTACAGGACCCCGCCTACCAAGAGCAGTGGCTGCAACCCGGCGATAGCGTCGAGATGACCATTGATGCACTGGGCACGCTATCGAACCAGATCGTCAAAGAAGAAACCGACTGGAGCATTTTGCGTCAGAAAAAAAACCAGCCTCGCTAATATGCAATTCGATCTGTCACTTTTACCCGCAGTAGAAAAGCAATATTATCTGCAGCAGATCGTCGCGCCTCGTCCTATTTGTTTTGCCTCTACCATCGATTTGGACGGCCATGTTAATTTGAGTCCCTTTAGTTTCTTCAATGTATTCTCTGCACAACCTCCTATCGTCATTTTTTCTCCTGCGCGCAGAGTGCGAGACAATACGACCAAGCATACACTTGAAAATGTACAACAGGTCCCGGAAGTAGTGATCCATATGGTAACAGAAGATATGGTACAACAACAATCGCTGGCCAGTTGTGAATTTCCCAGAGAGGTCAATGAGTTTGAGAAGGCAGGCTTTACGCAAGAGCCCGCCACCAGAGTACGACCTCCGATGATCAAAGAGTGCAAGATCAAAATGGAATGCCGTGTGCAAGAGATCAAACCGCTGGGCAACGAAGGAGGCGCAGGCAATCTGGTCATTTGCGAGGTACTGGTGATTCACATCGACGACAGCTTACTGGATCACGATAAAAAGATGGACCCTCGTCGGTTGCCCTTGGTAGCCCGATTGGGAGGAGATTGGTATGCGGTGGTCAATGAGCAAAGTCTCTTTCAGGTAGCCAAGCCCAATACGCAACTAGGTATGGGAATCGATGCGTTGCCTGTTTCCATTCGCAACAGCCGGATCTTTTCAGGTAATGACCTCGGACAGTTAGCGAACTGCACCCGCATTCCCGATGTAGACCCAGGGTATGATGATGCCCATTTAAAGCAGATCATTCAGTACTTCTCCATCAACCCCGAAGAGATGGAAAAAGAGCTTCACCGATATGCCAAAGAGCGGCTTCAAAACGGGGATGTACAGGGAGCCTGGCAGATCTTGCTGGCGGGGTAGCGAAAAACGATTCGTATAATCTAGACTAAGTCTCTGATTTACAGATTATTAGATCGAAAATAGATTTCGCCCAATCGATTGCAGATTAGCGAAACCTAAATATCTTTGCGCGCAACGCCCTAAGGGATAAATCCTTACCTTAGAAAAGCGTTTTCAAACGAACCAAATACACTGATATGAAAAAACTGTATTTATTTCTGGCTTTTGCTGCACTTGTTTCCTTGCCCGCTTTCGCCCAAAAAGCCAGTGTTGGCTTTAGCGGAGGGGTAAGCCTGGCCAATCAATACGGAAAGAAAGGCGGAAAGTTAATTACGGACGATCAAAAGATAGGATATACCGTAGGACTCGAGATGGATGCGCCCATGTGCAAAGGAAAATTCAGTTTTCATCCCGGCATCTTCTATACACAGAAGGGCAGAATCGAGAATGTAAACTTCAAGGAAAAAACATACTGGAGTTTGCGCTATGCAGAATTGCAAGCCAACTTTCTCTATAACATGTCGCACAAGAAATCGAACGTATTCTATGTAGGAGGCGGTCCTGCTTTCTCAGTTGATCTTCCTTCGTTCGCAGAAACCCGTTTGCTGAACAGCGATCCACTTTTGAGCAATGATTTCGTAAAGAGCGGCAAACGCTCAGTGAACTTCGGTACGCTCTCTAACTCCGATTTCGTAGGACCCGACTGGGGCGTGAATCTGATGATCGGCTATCGCCTGGCCAACGGTTGGTCCGTTGGATACAATTACACCATTGGTCTTCGTAACATCAACCCCAACGCTACAGGAAGCGATGGTCTTCGCAATCACTTTATGGGATTGCGTATCGGCTATCTTGTAAAAAATAAATGATACGGCCCGCTTTTGCGGGAATAAGAAAGCCTCCTTTATCGGGAGGCTTTCGCTTTGTAACCCGGTGATGAAGCAATAATTTTGCGCCCAATAAAATTGGTATCCATGAGTGCTCCGCTCTTATCTGAACAAGAACAATTACGCCGCGAAAAATTGGCCGAGCTGATCATGATGGGCATCGAGCCTTATCCCGCCGCGCTGTACCCGGTCAATCGATTCTCGACCGATATCAAAGAGGGATTCAGTGACGAGGCGCCCGAGGCCTTTGCCGATTGTTGCCTGGCCGGTCGCATTATGAGCGTACGCGATATGGGCAAGGCCAATTTTGCCGTAATACAAGATGCCAAAGGAAGGATCCAACTGTACATCAAGCGAGAAGAGATCTGCCCCGGTGAAGACAAATCGCTATACGACATCGTTTGGAAAAAATTACTTGACATAGGTGATATTATCGGGGTTAAAGGATACGCCTTTCGCACCAAGACCGGTGAAGTGACGCTGCATGTAAAGGAGTTTACACTGCTTAGCAAATCGCTTCGCCCGCTGCCGATCGTAAAAGAGGCCGAAGGACAAACCTTTGATGCCGTTACCGACCCTGAATTCAAGTATCGCCAGCGCTATGCCGATCTAATCATCAATCCCGCCGTCAGAGAGACCTTTATCAAAAGAACCAAGCTGGTCAACTCCATCCGCACTTTTCTAAATGAGAAAGGAGCGATCGAAGTGGATACTCCTGTATTGCAATCCATTCCCGGTGGAGCGGCGGCGCGTCCATTCATCACACATCACAATGCCCTCGATATTCCCTTGTACCTCCGCATTGCCAACGAACTATATCTTAAGCGTCTTATCGTAGGCGGGTTCGACTGGGTCTATGAATTCAGCCGCAATTTTCGCAACGAAGGAATGGACCGCACACACAACCCTGAATTCACCATCCTCGAATTTTATACCGCTTATAAAGATTACTTCTGGATGATGGAGACCACCGAGCAGTTGCTAGAACAAGCCGCTCGCGATGTGTGTGGCACTACCGATGTGCCTGTTGGAGAAAAGACGATCTCATTCAAAGCGCCTTATAAGCGCATCGCCATCTTCGATGCGATACAAGAACATACCGGTATCGATGTAAGTCGAATGAACGAAGAACAACTTCGTTCTGTCTGCAAAAAACTACATATTGCTGTCGATCCCACTATGGGAAAGGCCAAACTGATCGATACCATCTTCGGTGAAAAATGCGAGAAGCATTACATTCAACCCACGTTCATCATCGACTACCCCGTAGAGATGAGTCCGCTTACTAAAAAGCATCGCGACAAACAAGGACTCGTAGAACGCTTCGAGTTAATGATCAACGGAAAAGAGGTAGCCAATGCATACAGCGAGTTGAACGACCCTATCGATCAGCGCGAGCGCTTCGAAGAGCAGGCCCAACTCGCAGCCCGTGGCGATGATGAAGCGATGTTCATCGATCAAGATTTCTTACGTGCGCTCGAGTACGGTATGCCCCCAACGGCCGGTATTGGTTTTGGACTCGATCGTCTTTGCATGCTGCTTACCAACAGTCCTTCGATACAAGATGTATTGCTGTTTCCACAGATGCGTCCGGAGAAGACACAAACCGAGACAGATACCAGCGAAGCGGCCAGCTAGTATTACCCTACAAAAAGATCATTGAATAACTGCGCGCCGGGTACAACCGAATAACCCGACAGATCGGTGATGCCTTCTTTTGCCAGTACGGCCTCGTCAATAAATAAATTACCCGTGCAAGAAGTGGCCGCCTGCCGTAA
>DNMB01000125.1:9267-18248 GCA_003489485.1 Chitinophagaceae bacterium
CCCAGCAGATTACGAACGGCAGCGGTATCGATGGTGGTGCGGGGCCAAAGAGAATTAGCGGCAATTCCGATTTCTTTGAATTCTGCGGCCCATCCCAATGTCATCATACTCATATTATACTTGCTCATCGTATAGGCCACATGCCCTTTGAGCCACTTAGACTGCAGGTCGATAGGCGGAGAAAGTGTTAGGATATGCGGATTGCTTCCTTTGCGTAAAAAAGGAATGCAAGCCTTGGTCATCAAAAAAGTACCACGCACATTGATGTCATGCATCAGGTCAAACCTTTTGACTTCGGTCTTTTCGGTATCGGTCAATGAAATAGCAGAGGCATTATTGATCAGGATGTCGATTCCTCCGAATTTTTCTACCGTCTTTTGCACTACTTGTTGAATCTGTTCTTCGAAACGAATGTCGCAGGCAACGGCCAGGGCCTTGCCACCGGCTGCTTCCATCTCGGCGGCCGCAGAAAAAATAGTTCCGCCGAGTTTGGGGTTTTCTTCTACGCTCTTTGCTGCGATCACGATATTGGCCCCCTCGCGGGCAAGACGAAGCCCCATGGCCTTACCAATGCCACGAGTGGCGCCGGTTATAACAACTGTTTTATTGGCAAAAGACATAGTAAAAAATTTAGGTAGTGGCTCGATCTATAAATCAATACTCAGGTAAAACCGGTTTTGTCTGAACGATCTCTTCGATACGCTGCATCACTTCGGGCGTTAGCTTTTCGACCGCCTGCAATGCATCGAGATTTTCAAGCAGCTGCTCTTTTTTAGTCGCTCCTAAAATAGCAGTGGTTACATTCGGATTTTTGATGCACCAGGCAATGCTGAGCTGCGAAGGCGTAATAGAAAGCTCGGCAGCCAAAGCAGAGATCGCGACTGCTTTAGCCACCAACTGCTCTTGCATCAGTCGGTCGCGCAACCACTCAAAACCGGGTATGGCAAACCGACTCTCGGCTGGAATTCCATTATTGTATTTTCCCGAAAGCAATCCTGAGGCAAGCGGACTCCAGATGGTGGTACCCAGTCCGACCGTTTTGTATATCATCAAGTACTCGTTCTCGATCTTGTTTCGTTCGAATAGATTATACTGAGGTTGCTCCATGCTGGGGCCGATCAGTCCATCGCGTTGCGCTACACGGTGAGCCTCCATGATCTCTACACCACTCCACTCACTGGTTCCCCAATAGAGAATTTTACCCTGCGTAATAAGATTATGCATGGTCCAAACCACTTCTTCGATGGGCACGTTCTTATCGGGGCGGTGGCAAAAATACAGATCGAGATAGTCGGTCTGCAGTCGCTGCAATGCCTCATGACACGCTTCGGTAATATGCTTTCTGCTCAATCCATGTTGATTAGGCTTGTTCTCTTTGCCTCGCCATCCCCAAAACACTTTCGAAGAGACCACATACGAGGTACGATCCCATCCTTTTTTGCGAAGCACGCGCCCCATCATTTTTTCACTTTCGCCCAGGGCATAGACCTCTGCATTGTCAAAAAAGTTCACACCGCGGTCGTACGCCAATCCCATCAGTTCATCGGCGATCTGGTCATTGATCTGCTTATGAAAACTGACCCAGCTTCCAAATGAGAGAGTACTTAGCTGTAGGCCGGTTTTGCCCATGTAACGATATTCCATGCAATAAGAATTTAGAAAGTCAAAGGTAATTGTTATTCTACCTCGGTGTTATTGCGCCGCAGGTGCTTTTATGGTGCCGGTGGTACCACGAAAGGTGATTCGCTTTAGGTCTTGAGTGGCCTCCAGTCCCTGTCCGCCCATGATCTGGTGATCCGGACCACGGTAGATGGCATATTTATCGGTCGTAAATAGCTGCGTGGATTGATCCCACCACAGTTCGGGAGAGATCAGCGTATCGCCTTTTTGTGTGATCACCACCACGCTGTCGCGCAAAAAGACCTTGTTCAGATTTTCGTAATAGACCCCGTAGCGGGCATCAAGACGAGAATCGATACGCATGCTGTCATCATAAAAATCGCAGTGGACCGTACGAGGAAAGGTCATGGAGATGGTATCGCGATTTTGCTTGACCATGTACGGGGCCACAATAAGCGCTTTTCGCTTTCCACTCTGGCTAATAAAACTCTGAATATCGGTAGCCTCCTCGGTCAATGCGACCGAACGGGTCCAATCGTTTAAGACACGATCATCATTTTCGCAGGCGCTCAGCCCCAAAAGAAAAAGAAGCAAGATCGATAATGACCGATTAGTCATACTGACGCTTGATAAACCAGATATCGCTCAGCGAGAAACCCAAGGAGATACGAAACAAATTCTCTTGAAGCGGATTGCTCGTATTTCCTCTGCGGGCAAATTCGAAGGCCAGGTTTACAAACGTTACCTGATTGGGGGCCTGACGACTGATACCAACTGGTAAACCGAGTCCCAGGCTGGCTCCAACCTGTGGGAGGGACTGCCCGAGTTTGACATAGTCGGGTCCTATAAAAAATCCAAAGCGATATGATACGTTGGTAAAATAGCTTCGCTGCGGCACCGGACTAATTTGACCACCTACTCTCAACTCCCACTTATCGCGAAGCGAATCGGCCTTGCCGTAAAATCGATATTCACTCCAAGGTTGGGTAGTATAATCGACACCAATGAGCCACCCGCCCTCTTTGTTGGGAACAGCGAATTTTTGCAAGACGAAGCCTGCCGTGTACGAGGCGGGTAATTGCAGCTGGCCGGCAATGTTACGCTGGTCAGATACGCTATCGAGGCGAAGCTGCCCCTGGCTTTGATCGTAAAAGAATGTTTCGCGCACCACGTCTTGACGTGCAGAGAGGGTTTGACCCAATTGTCCAAACGCTCCCAGGGTCAGCATCAATTTTTTATTGATAGGAATTTGATACTGCAAACCAGCTTGCAAACTTAGGTTCCCAAAATTGGTGGTAGTCTGATAGTTTGCCTGGTAATAAGCTATCGTATCATTTAAGAAACTACGACGGGTATTATAATTTTTTCTACCGAACAGATAAGCCACGTTCAGTCCCACGCTCAACTTTTCTTCGAGCCCCTTACGGTCTTTGCTGAACAACGACAGCCCCGTTCCCATCGAACCAATGTAAGAGCCGCCATCTCCCTCGAACTGGGTAATGGTGCTGTCAATGTTCGCACCGGTCACAGGGTCAAACAATCGTTTATACTGATCGATCTTGTAACTGATCCTAGAGATGGGTCTAAGCCCAAAACTCATTCCCCAATTCTTACGAAGCGGAATCCCTACTTGTACGTAAGAGAAAAGAGCATTGCTGGCTGTGAAACGTTGTTCCTTTTGCGGATCGCGCAAGGTGCGATTATCGATGTTGACGGCCATGTCGAGTACCACACGACCTGAACTGAGCTTCTTTGATTTTTTTTCTTTCCAGGCCTGAAAGGCAGCGAACGAGGCAGGGTTGTTGAAGTTGACCGATAATGCATCTGTATAACCGGCCGAAATACCGCCCATGCTTCGGTTACTGATGTTGCTGCTGGGGACCAGGTCTCCGATCCCATAACGAGAGTATGGAGAATTATCTTGGGCAAAAGCCGAGGAGGCCAGCAGTAAACCGAGCCCCGAAGCCAATACAAAATTAATGCGTAACTCGTTGATTTTCTTATAGATTATTGACTTCACTGATAGCATACAGGCCCTTATAAATTAGATCGGGGTCTGCAAATATCTTGTTTTTGCAGTGGGCAGCCAAATAGGGTATATCACCCCCGGTTAAGACCACGTTAAAGTTATCGTACCGATTGCGGTAAGCATCGATGAAGCCATCCATCTCAAGTGCCATACCCAACACGACCCCCGATTGAATATTGGTGTTGGTATCATAGCCGATCAGCGGCACATCAACAGAAGGGGTCACTAGTGGAAGCAAGGCTGTGTGTTGATGCAACGACCGCAAGCGCATTTCGAGGCCGGGCGAAATACCGCCCCCCAAGAATTCATGACGGGCATTGATAAAATTGTAGGTGATGCAAGAACCCAGTGCAATGATGAGATTATTTTTTTTGGGATAGTAATGAACGGCAGCGGCACAGATGGCCAAGCGATCAGCGCCGATCGTGGCCGGCTTACCAACGGGAGTAGTAAAGGAAAGTTTTGTAGTATGATCGAGTTTATGAAACCGGGTGGCAGCGGTCAACAAGGTCTCCATTGCAGGATTGTGTGCGATCACAGAAGAAAGGATCGATTTCTCAGGACAATACTTGCGTAGCAGCTCGGCAATCGTGGCTTCCGCATCATCGGTCAGCTGAATCGCTTCGCGTAAAACATCACCATCGAATACGGCAACCTTTTTACGGGTATTACCAAAATCAAAGCAGAGGGTCACAGACATACAGAATGCATTAGAGATTAAAGCCACTCAAATTTTTAAAGTGCCCGTTCAGCTGTATGCGTTGCTTAAGTTGCTCTACACCCGATAGCAGCGGAATGGCCTTATGCAAATGTCGTTTAATAAATTCCTTTCGCTGCTTTTCGCTAAAAAGTTTTAGCAGATCGAACTCCTGTTCGGGCGTAAGACCTATATGGTGCGCAATAGCGTAGCTGTCGAGCGCATCATCGGGCTTGCCAAAATCTTTATTGATCTGCAGCAGACGGTGCAGCTCTCGCACCTTGCCCATTAGACGCTTCATTCCAGCCGCATCGGGCTGTGTATCATTTTCAGGATAGGTAACGATGGCTCCGCTATAGAGTTTATCAGGTATGTCGCGTACCAGCTCCAACAAACGAAAGACCGACAGCCCCCTGGTTCGAATATCCATCTCGCCCCCCTCGTATTGTTTCGCAATACTTTCGATCTCGACCAGCGTACCGAATTCCTGCATGCGATTTTCTAGTACGACTGGGATGCCGAAAGGCTTCTTAAGAGCAAAGCATTCACTGATCAGTTGCTTGTATCGAGGCTCGAAGATGTGCAGATTAAGCGCCTCTCCGGGATAGACCACGATCCCCAGCGGAAAGATGGGCGTAAAGTTCGTCATGGGTCAAAGTTATTTGTTTTGGCACGCAGTAAAATACTTCAACAGCTCATCGACCGACCGATCCCAATGATAGTGGGTGGTAATTAGATGATGTGCACGTGCCGCCAGTTGAAAGCGCAATGTCTCTTGGTCAAATAATCTTGATACGGCCAGCGCCAGCGCCTCGGCATTTTCGGAAGGTACCAGCAAAGCGGTCTGCTCGTGCGTGGCGTAATCAGCATGCCCGCCGATATCGGTACATACAACGGCACAACCACAAGCCATAGCTTCGGCAGGAGGCAGCGCCCACCCTTCGCCGAGACTGGCCGACATAAATACGGAATGGGCATTATAGAGAGCCGAAAGATCGGCAGGACGTTGATGGTAGGAGATCCACTCAGGCAGATGCGTTGGGCGAGGATACACGCCAAATAAGGTAGCCTGCATCGATGGGTACTTTTCTTTTAGTTGCACGAGCGCACGCAAAGCATAGAGCGACCCCTTTCGTTTTTCTTCTGAATAAAGGGCAATAACAGAATAGGGAATACGATCGGAAGAATCTTTTTGCAGATTAAAACGACTTGTGTCGATAGCCAGGGGCAGCAATTGCACGGGCCGCCCACTTTCAGTTTGTACCAGTTGCTGTAACCAACCCGAAATGGCTGCATGGTGTATCGGCAAGCGGTAGGAGTCTTTGACAAGTTGCACCTGTCCGCTCCAATTTTCAAAGTCTTGTACCAAATTGATGCGAACGCCTTTTTGTGGCGAAAGTGTCGCCACGGCATAGCTCATTTGCCACCACGTAGACAAAACCAGATCGCCATCAGGGACAAACGCATCGCTGATCTCCTCTACGATCAACGAGCGGCAGTCTACATGCAAGGCAAACCAACCTGGCCGATGGGCCCTTCTGATCCAAAAGAGAAACTTTTTGAACCACAATGGCGAGCGCATTTCCTTAAAAGGTCTCTTTAAACTGTGCAGTACCGTTACCCGGTGACCTCTTTCCTGTAACCGGTTAGCGAACTCATACATCACCTTTGCACCGCCAACGGGCTTGGTGACCGGAAATGGAAGAATGATATTGATGCGCAATGACTGCATGCTTACAATGGCTTTGCCGGCAAAAACACCATCGCACTAAAAGCAGCCTTCCAATTGATTCGAATAAAAAGCCACTGATGGTCCTTTCGCTTGCCGAGAATACGAAAAGGAATTACCACGATCTGCTTGAGCACTGCCATCCAGAAAGCAAACTCGCCTTTCCAAATACGGCGACAATAGAGCGTATTTCTAATACCGTAAAAATGTTTTTGCGCCTCCTTGGGTTGAGCATGATAGATATCGGCACTATAGTTGGTGGCTGTCTTGTGCAAGACCACGCTCGACGGCACATAGGCACCTAACAGACCGGAGCGGGTAATGCGGGTGGTGTACTCAATATCATCGGCCCAAATAAAAAACTCTCTGATCGGATAGCCGCATCGTTCAATGGCCTTTTTTGACACCAGTAGTGATACAAAGCTGGCTGAACGCGCCAGGACTATCCCTTGCTGATCGAAGCGATTGAAGGGCATCGCACCCTGCACACGACTTACTTCGGGTAAATTCATCCAATGAGGATGCCCATCTGTAAAAACGGCCTTACTCACTAAAAACCCAAGCGGATGTGCAGGATGTTCTTGTTCCATGGCTCTCAGCGAACGAACCAATAGGGAAAGCGTGTCGGGACGGGCGATCGTATCATCATCCATTACCCATATCCAATCGGCTTGTTGACGATATGCGGCTTGTAGCCCGGTATAAAATCCACCGGAGGCCCCTTGGTTGTCTTGCGTAATTACGTGCAACCCGGGCTGTGAGGCCAACCAACTCGCCGTTGCATCAGTGCTGCCATTGTCTACTACGATAATTTGTTGCGGCGCAAATTCTTGCTGCCGAAGCGCAGCCACCGCCTCTTGCAAGAGCGACAAACGATTATGCGTAACTATAACGGCAATGATGTTCATATGGCATAAAAGGTTTCTATGAACTGACGCACCCTGACGCGTGCCGAGGCGATCACCTGGTGCATATCATAGTATTTATAATCGGCGAGTCTTCCTCCGAACACAATATGAGATTCCTGGTCTGCCAGATCACGGTACTGCGTAAAGAGTTTATTGTTGTGCGCATCATTGACAGGATAGTAAGGCTCCATGCCCGGCTGCCAAGTTTGCGGATACTCCCTTGTAATGACGGTCTGCGGTTGCTTTCCAAAAGCAAAATGCTTGTGTTCAATAATACGGGTAAAGGGGACCGCCGCATCCGCATAGTTTATTTGTGTATTTCCTTGATAATTTTCAATTGGCAATAGTTCTTCTTCGAAACGAAGACTTCGGTATGCCAACGGTCCAAAACGATATCCATAAAAGGCATCGATGGGCCCGGTGTAGACTATATGGTCGGCCAACCCCTCAAAATAATCACGCTCTTGCAAGAAGTCGCGATTCAGTTGCACCTCGATGCCACGAAGCAATGCCTCGCTCAACCGATTGTAGCCTCCAATAGGAATCCCCTGATAGCAATCATCAAAGTAATTATTGTCGAATGTAAAGCGAACCGGTAGTCGCTTGATGATAAAAGCCGGTAATTCGCGGCAAGACCTGCCCCACTGTTTTTCGGTATACCCCTTGATGAGCGTTTCATAGATATCGGTTCCTACCAAACTAATGGCCTGCTCCTCTAGATTCTGTGGCCTAGTAATACCGGCTTGCCTGACCTGCTCCGCTATTTTTTCTTTCACCTGCGCGGGATCACGCAGCCCCCACAACTGGTAAAAGGTGTTCATGTTGAATGGCAGATTATACACACGGTCTCCGGATACAGACAAGGGAGCATGCACATAATGATTGAATGGCACGAAAGAGTTCACAAAATCCCAAGTATCCTTGTCGCTCGTATGAAAAATATGAGGGCCATAACTGTGTACATCAATTCCCTCTTTGTTGGTGCAATAGATATTACCGCCCGCGTGCGAGCGACGATCAATGACCAGACAACGCTTACCGATGCGATGCAAAGCCTGCGCGAAAACACTGCCGTACAGTCCCGATCCAACAATCAATACATCGTATGGGCGCATATTAGCGTTTAAAAATGGTGATCTTATCGGCAGGTAGCTGCGAGACGATCTGTAAAAATACATCCTGTACAGCAGCCAGCTTTTTACCAGGCTGCAAGTTGCGCAAAGAGCGGCGGCTTTGTCTCACTGCCGGGATCTTTTTTATAAAATCGATGAAAGAAAGTACGATTCCCGGCCGAAGGGTAAGAATTCTGAATAACAGTTCAAGCAGTAACTGCAGGGTCCAACCGATCAGTGCGAACCCTTGTAAGTGTATGGCATGCAAGAAAAATTTGTTTCGGTTGTAGACACGATTTACGGCGATTTTTTTTCGTACCGATAAGATGGTAGCAGATCGCCTGTGGCGGCAGATCGCCCGGTGCTCATAATAAGAAGCATAACCCAAGCGCCAGGCGCGCAGTGAAAGCTCGGCATCTTCTGCATAGAAGGGAGAGAACAGCTCATTGAACTGTCCTATTTTATCAAAGTTCTCTTTATTGATGAATGCATTGGCGCCGGATAGATAAAAACAAGGCCATCGATCCGAATCGGAAGACCGCAACGGAATAAAATCATAAGCCGTCTTAATTTTAGCTCCCTGCATTACAGGATACTTGCCCCCTTCTTGTATCTCATCATCGTCCCAGCCGATCATTCGGCCCGTTACACCCAACAAGTTGGGATAGTCACGATACGCAAGCAAGTGCACAAAATAATCCGACGTAAGTATAACATCACTGTTCAGCAACAAGACCCAACGATGAGAGGCTGCTCGTATGCCCATATTGGCCGTAGCCGAAAACCCCCGATTATGCTGAGAGGCGATCACTGACACGTGAGGATATGCCTCGCTTAGCCATTGCACCGAACCATCTGTCGACGCATCGTCGGCAACAATTATTTC
>DNMB01000125.1:18616-18836 GCA_003489485.1 Chitinophagaceae bacterium
GGCAGAAGCTCTCTCCCATTGTAATTTGGAATCACCACCGAAATACCCTCTGCAAGCTGCATGCGATAAAATTAACGCTATCCCGCTTACCTTTGAAATGAACAGCAGTATTCCGTTCGCTATGTGGCAAGAACAGTTTCAACAGCTCAAAGAAGGTAATCACAAAGCACTGGCCCGTTTGCTTTCGTTCGTTGAGAACGAGCAACCCGGTTACGAAGAG
>DNMB01000125.1:19212-20287 GCA_003489485.1 Chitinophagaceae bacterium
CCCGGGGCGGGCAAAAGCACGCTGGTAGATGCCCTGATCAGCACCTGGACCCAACAGGGAAAGAAGGTAGCTGTTCTGTGCGTGGACCCTTCTTCGCCTTTTCATCAGGGAGCCATCTTGGGAGATCGAATCAGGATGAACGCCTGGTACAATCATCCTGACGTTTACATAAGATCGTTGGCCACACGAGGATCAATGGGTGGTCTGCATCCCAAGATCATTGAACTTACCGATCTTCTTCGCCACGGCGGATTCGATTGGATCTTGATCGAAACCGTGGGTGTAGGGCAAAGCGAGGTCGAAATTGCCGGTCTGGCAGATGTAACAGCCGTGGTATTGGTACCCGAAGCCGGGGATGAGGTACAAACCATGAAATCGGGCTTGATGGAGATCGCCGATGTCTTTGTGGTCAACAAGGCCGATCGTCCTGATGCAACAGCCTTTGTAAAGAATCTGCAAGCTATGCTGGCACCCGCTTTTAGCAGAAAGAAAACGCCCCTGCCCATCTTACAAACCGTTGCCACTCGTGGCGAGGGCGTAGCGGAGCTTGCCACTACACTCGAAACCTTGCAGCGCGCAGCGAGTGGCAATGAAAAAAGAAGTTGGTTACTAGCCGAGAAAGCCTACCAATTGATACAGCGAAAAAGAATGGGAGATGTTTCACGATCGACCTTGCATCAGCAGATCGAAAAGGCCTTGCAGCAACAAGAATTTAACCTGTACCGCTTTGTGGCAGAGCGACCCTGATCGATTTTTTATGGGATAATGTAGCGTGGGCTCGATCGTTTATACGTCCGCGCGATTCGACTTGTACCAGCGATAACCGATATAGCCGATAATGGCAAAGGGTGCAAAGGCCAGATATAAAATTCCTGTATTCATTCCCTCGGCGGGCCCTTCTCCTAATTGCTGCGCCGTTTTTGTACAAATGGAACATTGAGAGAATGCGACCGGCAAGCTGAACAGCCAAATCGCGAGCAATAATGATACGGAAAGAAGTATTTGCCTTTTCATAGCGAACTGCTGCAAAATTAACACATCAAAATCAAGAAGCCTCTGCTTCCATTTTCTTCTG
>DNMB01000058.1:0-3645 GCA_003489485.1 Chitinophagaceae bacterium
TCTATAATGACAAGTCATTCGACGAGGCTAGGCAGGCCTTGCAGCAGTACTTATTGGAGGTCGATCGGCCCGCATTTGCTCTTGATGCCTATGCCATGCTTGGGACCATCGCTCAGCAGAACAAGGAACTCGATAAAGCCTTGGGCTTCTATGATAGCGTGTTAGCGATCGCTCCCAACCGCTATGCGGAAGAGGCGGCTTTGCAGGCGGCGCGAATCAGCTTTTTTGAATTAAAACAATATGAGAAGGCGTTGCTGTATTATGGAAAACTGTATGAGCTTACAGGGCTTTCTTCCAGCAAGCTGGAATCACTTCGCGGTTTGTTGCGGGCTAGTTACCAACTCGATCAGATCGATCAATCGGCTACTTGGGGAGCATTACTGTCTGTCGAAAAGGGAATCAATGCAGACGACAAGGCGCTTATTGCCTTGGTAACGGCCAAGCAGTACAGCCGGCAAGGGCGAGAGGATGAGGCCCAGCTTAATCTTCGCCAAGTGATCTCACTTAATAAAGCCTCGTTGGCTGCTGAAGCACGCTATGAGTTGGCTTGCTCTCAGCTTCGTCAAAAAAAGTACGCCGCTGCAGAGAAAACCGCATTTGAGACCATCAATAAATCAGGCTCGTTCGAAACGTGGGTCACTCGGGCGTACTTGCTGTTGGGTGATATTTATGTTGCACAAGGTGATCTTTTCAATGCAAAGGCCACCTACCAGAGCGTAAAGGAAAATGCGGGCACAGAAGAGTTCAGGGCCATCGCAGCCGAGAAATTAGCGATGGTAGAAAAGGCCGATGCGGAAAAAGTAAAGTCTTCCAAAAATTGAACAGATGAGTAAAGGTTCATTTTTATTGTCCGGAATTGTATGGGTACTGCTTGGTGTGCCTACGCTTCTACTGGCGCAGTCCGACACTGTTTCCTCCTCGGGTGTTACGATCGTTTCAAGTTTTCGTCCCTCGCTTAAAGAGACACCGAAGATATCGTTCGCTGCACCCGCATTGGCATCCGATACAAGCCGCCCTGTACTGCCTTACCAGGTTCCCGATCAGCAATTGTTGCTGGGCTACACCGTTCGATCTTTTCAACCGCTTGCTTACGCCATCGATACTGCCAGACCTTTTACCAACCGGTCTTTTGTAAAAGCAGGATATGGCAATTTGCGCAACCCCTATTTGGGAGCAGGGCTCGATTTAGGTGATGGCATCAGCAAAGGACTCTCTCTTACCGGCCGCTATTTTTCTCTTACGCAGCATCCCGAAGCACGCGATATGCGTTTTTACAGACTAGGTGAGGTCAAGGCGGATGGATATCGCCAATTCAAAAATTCGCCCTTGCGACTTTCTTCTGCTATAGGCTTTAGAAACGAAGCGATCAATCACAATCTGGCCTACGATACCACCCGCGCATTGACCACTTTTCCGAGTGACTCGTTGCGTCAGCAGTTTACGCTTTTCTCTGCCGTTGTTCGGTTGTCTACTACCTCTCCGATCGCAAGCGGTATCAGTTTTTCTCCTGCCGTAAAGCTCTATCAGTTCTTTGATCAGCGAAAGAATACCGAGACCAATGTGCAGCTGCAGGCGCCGCTACAAAAGCAGATCGGGCAAAGCTGGATGGTTCAAACGCTGTTTTCGCTCAGCTGGCTTCGCTACACGCACACTACAGGGCTGCTCTTACCATTCGGAAACACTGACACCACCGTCTCTAATACCTTGCTGAGCATTACGCCCTCTATTCGTTACCAGCAAGAGCAATTTCAATTGCAGGCCGGTGTGAGTCCCACGTGGAACCAAGATCGTTTTGCTGCCTTACCACAGCTTGCGCTCTCTTACTCGTTGCCGGGTAAAACCGCTACGCTATTGGCTGGATGGAATGCAAGATGGATACAAAACAGTTACCGAGAATTGGCATCGCTCAATCCATGGATGTGGGCGCCTGCTCCGTTACGCACCAGTCAACTTACGGAGCGTTATATTGGCCTAAAAGGACAATTAAAACCCAGGTTTGGATATGATGTACGCTTTTTATACAACACCATCACCACGCAACCTTTATTTCTGAATGATACAAGTCGTAGCCCCTCCAGCGCTTTTCAATTGGTCTATGAAGACAGGCTAAATCAGTTGCAGCTACATGCCCAGTTATCGTACAGGGTGGCTGATCATTTTACATTATCTTCTCAACTTTTGTTCAATCATTTTTTTGGTCTTCGTACACAACAAGAGGCTTGGGGTCTTCTGCCCTTTGACTGGCAGACCTCTGTGCGGGTGGCACTCACCGATCAGTTATGGCTTCAGTCCGATCTGGTGCTTTTTAGCGGTGCGATGAATAGGAATGCTTTCAAGAATAATACCCGCGCCAAGGGGGCTGCCGATCTTAATGCCGGGCTGTCTTTTAGGGTTAATCGTTCGTTGCAACTATGGGCGCAGTTCAACAACCTGTTCAATCAACCTTACCAGCGCTGGAATCAAAATCCTGTGTTTGGTTTTAATTGTAGCGGCGGCATCGTATTTTCGTTCAACGAAAAAAAGAATCCTTGAACGATATTTTACAAGAGTATCTCATTAGCCAAAAAAAGCTTCCCCTTGCAGGAGCGGGTGTGTTATACCTAGACAGAACACCTGCTCGTTTTGATGTGGGTAGTCGGCAGTTCCTTCCTCCGGAAAATTCGTATGCCTTTCGAACCGAGTCGGTCGATAATATCGAGGAATTGGTCAATTGGTTGTCGGCCAGAATGGGTTTGGAGCCCGCCGAGGTAATTACCCGTTATCAGCGTTTTTGCGCCGACCTTTTGCAGCACCTTGCCGCCGGGGCAAAAGTATCTTGGAAGGGGTGGGGAAGCTGGCAAAAAGATGAAAAGGGAGAGCTGCACTTTATTGGTGATCCGTCTTTGATCCAGAGCCGTCCGGTTACGGCAGAAAAAGTTATTCGCGAAAATGAATCGCATCAGGTAAGGGTAGGAGAAGACAGCAGAAGCTCGGTTGAGATGGCGCAGCGTTTGCAGCAAAACAAAACTCCTTTTCCGCTCGAGAAGTTTCTTACCTGGTCTTGTTTGTTATTGGCTGTGGTGTGGCTGGGATGGCAGCTTTATAGCCGGCCACTTAAGCCTGCTTCATTTGCGAACCCCGCTACCATTAAGGCGGTGGAGTCTTCTAAAACCTATCAGGAGTTTTGAGCGGACGTATTCATTATAATTCCTGTCCTGCTTGTGGATCCACAACGTTGCGCGGGGTGTTTGCTGTAACGGATCACTCTGTGACCAAGCAGTCTTTTGAATTGGTCGAATGCAGCGAATGCCAGCTTCGCTTTACGCAAGATGCTCCTAGTGTCGAAGCGTCTGCGCCGTATTACCAGTTTGAGCAGTATATCTCTCATACCAATACAAGCAAAGGGCTCGTTAATCAGATCTATAAATGGGTCAGAAAGTTTACCCTTGGTCAAAAAAGAAAACTTATTGAAAGCTATAGCGGACTCCGCTCCGGAACATTGCTCGATGTAGGCTGTGGTACCGGTGCCTTTGCCGCGACCATGCAAAAGGCCGGATGGCAGGTAACGGCACTTGAACCCGATGAGGGAGCTCGTCGTATTGCGCTCGAAGCATTCGGCGTTCACGCGCAAGATACGGAAGGCTTTTATCGGCTGCCCGAAGGTCA
>DNMB01000058.1:4035-4410 GCA_003489485.1 Chitinophagaceae bacterium
ACTGCTAAAACCGAACGGAACGCTCTTTATTGCCGTACCTAACTATACCTCTTACGATGCCGTTGCTTTCGAGGCCTGTTGGGCCGCATATGATGTGCCCCGTCATCTCTATCATTTTTCTCCCGGGGCCATGCGTACGCTTCTTTCTACCAAAAAATTACTTTTGGCAGATATCTTTCCGATGTGGTTCGATAGTTTTTATGTTTCGTTACTCAGCACGACCTACGCATCGGGTCGCACACAATATGGAAAGGCCATTATGACCGGTCTGGTCTCGAATAGTAGGGCGTTGGCCGATAAGGAGCGATGCAGTTCGTTGATCTATTGCTGCCGTCAATGGCCGAGTTGAATCTGAAAGAGCAGCGGCCAGTACTT
>DNMB01000058.1:4792-7067 GCA_003489485.1 Chitinophagaceae bacterium
ACCTCGGTGTTTGAATAAAGTTGTCTGCATTGCTCCCAAAGTCTTGAGAGATCTGCTTTGGCGACGACCTCTCCCGTAGCAGGGTCTATCTTCAGCACATAGGGATAGGTGTATTGATTGGCATAGACATAGCCATCCACAAATTCCAGTTCATTCAAATTAAAGCTGGGGCTACCTGCCTCGGTGACCGTTTGTACCCGAAGCAGCTGCATTTGCCGCGGCTCGTAAAAGAAAAGATCACCGCTGCCATTGGTCAAGATCAATTCTTTACCGTTGTTGGTCAGCCCCCAACCTTCTTTATCGATATTATGCGTGCGGATTTTCTTAAAACTAAGATCGTAGACAAAGATCTTTTGCTCTTTCCAGGTTAGCTGGTAGATCGTGTCGTTCAAGATGGTTATGCCCTCTCCAAAGTAGGCCCTATCAAGGGCTGTTCGTTGCAGTGATCTTCCGGAGGGTAGGTCAATTTTCAACAGGGCCGATGCGCCGTACTGTCCGGTTCCTTCGTAGAGTTGACCTTTATAAATGACCAGTCCTTGCGTGTAAGAGCTGGTGTCGTGCGGATGAGTGGCCACCACGTCGAATGCCAATGTGGACACTGTCTTGGCAGCCGGCTCGGTGGAAGGTGTTTTTCCGGTCTCGTTACAACTTGTCAATAAGACCCAAAAAAGCACCACACTAAAACCGCTTATTGTATGTTTTCTTGCCATCTTATGGTAAAGGTAGTTCACAAATTTGCCGCTACCGAGGCCCGGGTAAAAAAAAGTTGATCTGTCGTGCAGCCTTTTTACCATCCAGTTTGCCTTGATAACGTTGTTCTTACTGGTCGCAACCAAAAAAACTGGCAATGCAAAAAAAGGGCCCCTTTCCAGGCGCCCTTTTTCTTTTACTGCGATTAGTACTCTTTTATAAGTGAATGGCTTCTCCGTAGGCTACCTCTATGGCATCTTTTACGCTCTCGCTGATGGTAGGATGGGGGTGGATCGCATTCAATACCTCGTGGTAGGTGGTTTCTAATTTTCGTGCGGTAACAGTTTCCGCGATCAGTTCGGTAACGTTATATCCGATCATGTGAGTGCCGAGCCACTCTCCATATTTTGCATCAAAGATCACTTTTACAAATCCTTCTGTGTGTCCTGCTGCGGAAGCCTTGCCGCTGGCACTGAGAGGAAACTTACCGACTTTGATCTCGTACCCGGCATCTTTGGCCTGCTTCTCTGTGTAGCCTACCGAGGCGATCTCGGGAATGCAATAGGTACAGCCCGGAACGTTGTTGTAATCGATCGGCTCCGGAAGGTGATGGTATTTTTTTTCGTTGTAGGCGATGGCCTCTACACACAAGATGCCTTCTTTACTAGCCACGTGGGCAAGGGCCTGACCGGGTGAGCAATCACCAATAGCATAAATGCCACCGATATTGCTTTGTCCGTATTTGTCTACTACGATCTTTCCTTTTTCTGTTTTTACGCCCAGCTCTTCTAGGCCAATGCCCTCAATATTGGCTGCCACTCCCACTGCACTCAGCAGGATGTCTGCTTCCAGTACGACATCACCCGTGGCGGTCTTAACAGTGGCTTTTACACCGGCTCCGCTGGTATCGACCTTGGTCACTTCACTGCTGGTCATAATTTGCACACCGGCTTTTTTGTATTGCTTCTCGAGTTCCTTAGAGATCTCTTCGTCCTCTACCGGCACGATGCGGGGCAAGAATTCCACGATGGTCACCTTTGTGCCCATGCTATTGTAGAAATAGGCGAATTCCACTCCAATGGCACCACTTCCAACGATGATCATGGATTTGGGTTGTTGTGGCAGCACCATGGCCTCGCGGTAGCCAATTATTTTTTTGCCGTCGATCGGCATGGTCGGAAGCTGTCGGCTTCTTCCACCGGTGGCGATGATAATATGTTTGCCTTCTACGATCTGTTTTTTACCGTCCTTGTCGGTCACTTCGATCTTTCCTTTGGCGGCCAGTTTTCCAAAGCCCATCACCACATCGATCTTATTTTTCTTCATCAGAAACTGCACTCCTTTGCTCATCTTGTCGGCCACGCCGCGGCTTCTTTTTATGACCGCATCAAACTGGGGCGTACCGGAGGCTTCTATGCCATAATCCTTTGCATGTTTGATGTACTCGTTTACCTGGGCACTTTTTAAAAGAGCCTTGGTAGGAATGCAACCCCAGTTCAGGCAGACGCCCCCCAGGCTTTCTTTTTCGATGATCGCTGTTTTAAGGCCCAGCTGTGAGGCACGAATGGCGGCCACGTATCCACCG
>DNMB01000078.1 GCA_003489485.1 Chitinophagaceae bacterium
CGCAACATTGAACTGGTAAAAAGTCTTGGTCTTACTCACCAAGAGGTCAATCGCCTTAACCAAAATACGTTCAAGATACTAGGACTCGAGATCACCAAGGTCAAGAAGATCCGGAGCATTAGCTTTTTGCAAGGAACATTTGTGAACACGCTTCGTCAGATCATTTTATTCTTGCTGATGTTTCTCATCTTTCGGGGAGAGATGAACGCGGGCGAACTGGTGACCATGCAGATCTTCTCTTTTTTCGTGTTTGGCCCCTTACAAGAGATCGGCAATATCATTCTCACCTATCGCGAAGCACAGACTTCGCTAGAGAATTTTAATCAGCTAATGGAAAAGCCACCTGAATCGGTACCCGATCACCCATCGCATTTAGGTTCCATCGAAACCCTCGAATTTGACCAAGTGGGCTTTCAGCATCCAACATCCTCACAAAAAGCCGTCAATGGAATAAGCTTTCAGGTACGCACCGGCGAAACCATTGCCTTTGTCGGGCCCTCCGGATCGGGAAAGACCACCATGATGAAATTGTTAGTGGGGCTGTACCGGCCCGACCAAGGACGCATTCTTTACAATGGGCTAGACGAGAACAGGATCAACTTCGATGACCTTCGCAACCAGATAGGATTCGTAACACAAGACACACAATTGTTTTCGGGCACCATCAGAGAAAATCTGCTCTTTGTTTGTCCTGAAGCCACTGCGAGCGAATTGCAAGCAGTACTTGAAAAGGCATCCTGCCATTCTCTGCTGCAACGAGCAGACAGCGGATTAGACACGGTAATTGGAGAAGGAGGCTTAAAGCTGTCTGGTGGCGAAAAACAACGACTCTCCATTGCCAGGGCCCTATTGAGAAAACCGCGTCTGTTGCTATTTGACGAAGCTACCTCTGCCCTCGACTCGCTCACAGAAGAAGAGATCACCCATACCATGCGTGACGTTTCGCGCGAAAGAAAACAGATCACGATCCTTATCGCGCACCGTCTGTCGACCATCATGCATGCCGACCGGATCTATGTACTCGAAAAAGGTGAGGTGACCGAGACCGGAAAACATGAAACGCTACTGGCCGAAAAAGGACTGTATTACGCCATGTGGCGTCAGCAGATAGGAGAAAGAAAAAATCCCCCATCCAATTAAAGAAGGGGGATCGTAAAGCGATATCAAAAAATCGAACGACCGCTTATTTTTTAGCGCGCGTGGGCAACATGTAACCCAGGTTGAGCCCGATCACATTATTTTGCCATTCAAAATTGGGAGCGTTTTGCAAATTGGTCAATCCTTTTACATAACTGACGCTAAGCACTACCCCTTTCTTTGATTGATAACCGCCGGTAGCGGCTACACCAAAGTCAAAACCCTTGACCTGACCCGATTCAGATCCAATGGCGATCTCTTCTTTCTCGCCATCGTGGATGTGCTTGGCAGAGAGATTAAAGCCCAGGTTGGGACCGCCGCCAATAAACCATCCGCCTTTTGTGCGGTATAGTACCTGCACCGGCACATCAATGGCGGCAAATCGAAATTTATCATTGTGATCACCGTGGGCAACGGCTGTACCCTTTCCTAAAAACAGGATCTGGTACTGTAAAGAAAGTGCAGCATTTAATTTGGTATCCCAAACGCCACCAAATTGAAAGGAGGCCAAATTAGCACGATCCTTATCGATCGCAGCATCATTGGTGGTAACGGAGCCAAGCGCAACGCCTGTCTTCAGACCAAAACGGGTCTGGGCCGAGAGGCTTAATCCGGTTAAGAGGATGAATACAATCAGCAGGTTTCTTTTCATAAAAATTGATTTTAAAGGGTAAATATAAAATGAAACTATGTTGCAAAAAAATTAATTCAGCCGGAGAGGCATCGGGAGCTGCAGATCGCTGTGCCCAAGGTCAGGGCTGTCATTGGGCCCTTTGATACCGGTCTTGTGCATCAGCTTAATCAGCACGCTGCCCAGTGCAACAGGACCGCTTTGCCAGCTAGTGCTTACACCAATAGGAAAGCCGCTCAGATCGCGATCCGTTTTGGTAATGGTCAGCTGCACCCCGGAAGGAACATAAAAAACCTCATGCGAGCGACCTTGGGCAACGATAGAAGGAGTAAGATCTTTCTCTACGCCGTTCACAATATTGATAAATTGAATGTTGGCACTATAGGTCTGGCCAGCGACCAGTCGGATCGTATCGACACGAGAGGGAGGCTGTCCACCGTCCCCGTCGGGATCTTCTGCTATAAACACCAGGTTGGCACTGCCGGGTCTGCTAAAGGTCAGCACCATCTTGTTAATGGCTTCATGCTCATTTTCGTCATTGGCATCGGAGGGTTTCTTGCAAGCCGTGATGGTGATGGCAACTAGCAACACTGCCCCTGTAAGTTGTTTGAACAAGTTCATAACTTCCATTTAAGTTGTACGACGAGGTTTCTACCTACTTCATCATTAAAGTAGCGAAAACGATTCATATAGTCTCTATACCGCGTATTCAATACATTATACACACCCAACACCACGCCAAGATCGCGCTTGCCCAATTGCAACTCAGTGCCCAGGGTCATGTTCAGTAACGTGTACGCAGAAGGGGCGGGTAAATAATCTACGAACCCGCCAGGCACCCTTGTTTGCCGAAGTACATGCAGCAGCGATGGACTAACATAGCCGTTGCGCAAACGACGGGTGGCGAACATATAGCTGAGTTGTGTTTCGAAACGATGAGAGGGCATTTGTTGCAGCCAATCCTTTTTTGACAGATCGCGTGCCCAAAGTAACGTACCCTTTAGCCCACCCTTCCAAGAAGCACTCCATTGATGTTCGATTCGAAAGTCGGTTCCATAGAGTAGCGCATCGACCTGAGCAAAACGAAATGTAGGATAAGCTCCTCGCAATGTAAGGGTCGGAGGCAAAGAAGGAACCAGGTTAATAAAATCAACTATATAATTACCATGTACGGTCACGTCGATCAGCCAACTGCTATCTTGCTGGTACTCCCACTGCAACAGTTGCTTGTACGAACGCTCTGCCCGAAAACTAGCGTCTCCGATCTCAAAACTGGCTGTGCCATGATGAAGCCCGTTCACATAAAGCTCATTGACCTGCGGCGCGCGCCAGGCCAAGCTGGTATTCGATCGAAGCTGCATGTTTTCGCTAAGCTTGCGAGAGATACTGAGCGTAGAAGAAGGATTAAAGAAGTGACGCGCAGTGCTGCTGCTCATCCCGTTTCTGTTTCTGAACACTAACAAAGAGCGGTAATCGAAACGAAGGGCTCCTTCGATAGAATAAGCACCAAGTTGCCATCTTTCAAAAGCATATGAACCAATGGTCAGGTTTCGAAAGTTGGGAATAAAAAACCGACTGCCCGACCATACGTTTTGCTGATAGAGCATCTGCAAGCCCACTCCACCGCTGCGCACTGCGCTATGTGTAGTCTCGCGAGAAAGATCTGCACTACTGGTACCTATGCTCAGTGATAACTCTGGGCGATCGGTAATAAGGGCCCTATCGTATTCTTTGCGATCATTCTCTTGATGCGCAATGACCAATTGCCAGCGATGTCCGCCGCTGCCGGACCAAAACACTCTTAACTTGGCCAGATAATGTTGCACCTGCTGGTACGGCCGACCTATCCGATACGAGAAGCGATCGATATTCTGCAAGGGCTTTTCGCTGGCGATCGCATTTTGCAGATCGGTCAGGTTGCCAATATGCGAGCCCGAAAAGATACCAAGCGTTGTACTAAACCCACTTAAAAAAAGTTCGGCACGATAACCAGATTTTCGATAAGCCGCCATGGCCGCCACATTGAATTCGCTGAGCCCGGTGTTATTGAGCCAATAATCGGGTGTACGGGCGTTGCCTCCCCTCTTGAACGTAACATGCGTACGCCAGCTAAATGCCGGATCGGATTTTAGATTTTGCTCCAGTTGCACATTGGCCACATATTGCCTGTTATTAGAAAAATAACCGGTATTCACTTCTGCATGAAACTGCTGGTCGAGAGGCAAGGGCCTCGGCTCGACCAACACGGCTCCACCGATGGCATCCGATCCATAGCGAATGGCACCGGCCCCCTTGACCACTACAAAACGATCGGCGACATAAGGATCGATCTCCGGAGCATGTTCGCTTCCCCACTGCTGCCCTTCCATGCGAACGCCGTTGTTGATTAAGATAATTCGTTGGCTATGCAATCCGTGAATGACCGGCTTAAAGATGGTGCTGCCCGTTTGCAGTACCGTAACACCTGTAATGCGCTTGAGGATCTCTCCCAATGCCTGTCCACGACTCTCGGCCAAATCTCTGCTACTGAGTGATTCTCTCACTTGCAGGTCCTGTGACTGCTGACCAGCCAATACCTGTACGGCAGCGAGTTGGTTGTAGTGATGTGGCAACATGAAATTTTTTACCAGATTCGATTCAATCTTAACACGAAGGCTAAGGGTATCGCAATCGGCATGGGTTATCATAATGGTGTACGAACCCGGACAGAGATCATAAAAATGATAATGCCCCTCTGCATCGGTTTCCGTACTGCGCGCTAGCTCCTTTATAAAAAGAACGGCCTTGTCAAGCGGGGCCTTTTCATCGGCATCCGCCACACTACCTGAAAGGGTCAGCGTACAAGGGGGTTGTTGTGCAGCGGCCACGGCGACTCCCGAAGCAAGTAGCAGTGCCAGTATCATCCTCAAAAAAATAGATCCGTTCATGAGCGAGCAACTTGTAGCAGATCGTAAATTAAAAATTTTGCAACAATATTGCAAATATATGAAAAGGGGATGGCATCGCCACACCACCCGCCCGAAGCGCTACGTTTTTAGATTTTTTTTATATCTTGTAAGAGCATGAAACGAATTTTCGTATTATCGATGCTGATCTCGATCCTGGTGGCAGGCTGTACAAAACAAGACAGCACGGACCGCTGTGCCGGCACCAATTACGATATTCAATTCACCAAAAATCCGGCCATCGGCGGCGTAAACAACGGAAGCCTCTCCATCTTTTACCCCAGAGGAGACACCCTGCGCTACCAGCTTAATAATGGTGCCCCTCAGGCAAACCCGAATTTTTCAGGCCTGGCACCTGGCACGTATCTGATCTGGGTCATTAACCAAAAAGGATGCTCCGATACGATCAGTACCACCATTGAAGCGTACGGACCCAAGTATGCGGCCGTAAAACAATTGATAGCCGGTTACTGCGGACCTTGTCATCTGAACGGTGGGGCTAGCGGCGGAAAGAACCTCGACACCGACGCATCGATCGTATCGAGCTGGGACCGCATCAGATTGCGTTGCGTGAATGGCACACCCACCTTTATGCCGCAGAACGGACAATTAACGACCGTCGACAAACAAAAGATAACGGATTGGGTCAATGCGGGTCACCGCATTAGCGATTAACGCACCTTCATCATCGGGCAAACCTGCTGGTCAATGCCATTTTGCAAACGCGCATAGTAAATACCGGGAGGCAACCCCTCGCTGTCAAAGTCAATTCGGTGCGTACCTGCCATGTATTCCTTATTGGCCAGTACGGTAATAAGTCTTCCAAGCGTATCGAACACTTGCAACAGTGTGTGTCCTCCTTCTGTAGAGAACTGGATGGTGGTGCGAGAGGTAAAAGGATTCGGAAAGTTGCTGATCTTCAACGCCAGGGAGGGTCTCGGAGGAGGCGTTATTCCGCTGCAAGCTCCTTGCTTGATCAGGGGCAGTGTCTGCAATTGGCTGTTGATATTGGGCGGGAACAGCGATTGCACCACCGATTTATCGAGACAGAACCATTTTTCCAATATCGTTCCGTAAATGCTTCTGAAATCATATTGCATCGGAAGATTATCATTTACCGTGGCCGAAGCAGGCAAGGTAGGATTTACACCCAGCATGCCCGGATCGACCTGGCTTCCAAATAGGAATAAGGGAGCGGCAGCGCCGTGATCGGTACCCACACTGGAATTAGATTTTACTCGACGACCAAATTCACTAAAGGTCATTCCCAGTACTCTTTCTTCGATCGATAAAAACTTGAGATCGTCCTGAAAAGCTTTGATGGCAGCGGAGACACGACCGAGAAGCGTGGCATGCGTACCGGTCACCTTATCGGCATTCACTTGCACGGAGTGCGTATCGAAACCTCCGAAACTTACCATGTATACTCGGGTCTTTAATCCTCCCTTGATAAGTCTGGCAACGATCTTAAGTTGATCGGCCAGCGAATTGCCGGTCGGATAAGGCGCTTGCGTCGTAACCGCATTGGCGGCCGTGCGTATTACCGAAGCATAACCTTGCGTTTGTTGGTTGATCTGCCGAATATAAGTGAGCTCTTTACCGGCACGTGTATTGGGTGCGTAATCGG
>DNMB01000025.1:0-1502 GCA_003489485.1 Chitinophagaceae bacterium
TCTTCCAGAAATTCCTGCATTTCGGGCAGGTCATAACTGATGGCCTCTCTGCCATGCTTTCGTTCAATATAGTTGGGGATGTAGGCCATCGGACCCGGGCGATAAAGCGCGTTCATGGCGATCAGGTCTCCGAACTTGTCGGGCTTTAGTTCACGCAAATATTTTTGCATGCCCGGACTTTCGAATTGAAAGGTCCCAATGGTGGCGCCATGTTGATAGAGCTCAAAGGTCTTCGCATCATCGAGCGGGATCGTATCGATATCGATGGCAACGTCATAAAGCTGTTTGATCAGTGCCAATGCATGTTTGATGATGGAGAGGGTCTTTAGACCAAGAAAGTCCATCTTTAAGATACCCGCACTTTCAATATCGTTTCCCTCGATCTGTGTAACCCAAAGCGGGGAGTCTTTGGCCGTGGCCACCGGGATCAGATCGGTCAGATCTTGCGGGGCAATGATAATACCGGCCGCATGAATACCTGTACTGCGAACCGATCCTTCCAATCGTTCTGCTTCGTGCAATACCTTAGAGGCGGGGGTTTGCTGTTGTTTGTAGATCTCTCTTAGTTTTTTTACGTTCTCGAGATCATCGTTGCCAAGCCCGTCTTTTTCTTCGAGCGACTTTTCTCCGTCTTTTGTCTTGAGTGGCGCATGTAATACCCTGCGCAGTTCGATGCCGGGTTTATCGGGTACCAACTTTGCCAGAGCGTTCGATTCAGGAAGCGGTAAGTCCATTACGCGAGCCACATCTTTGATGCTCATCTTGGCCGCCATGGTGCCATAGGTAATGATTTGGGCCACCTGGTTCTTTCCGTACTTCTCGACCACGTAGTCGATCACTTTTTGTCGCCCTTCGTCGTCAAAGTCCGTATCGATATCGGGCATCGATTTTCTGTCGGGATTCAAAAAGCGCTCAAAGAGCAAATTGTATTTGATCGGATCGATATTGGTGATGCCGATACAATAGGCCACTACCGAACCGGCGGCCGATCCCCGGCCCGGGCCAATAAAGACGCCTTTTTCGCGCCCGGCCCGGATGAAGTCGCTTACGATCAGAAAGTATCCGGCAAATCCCATCATTTTGATGGTGAACAATTCGAATTCGATACGTTCTTTTATTTCGTCGGTAAGGCTCTGGTATCTTTTCTCGGCTCCCTCCAGGGTCAGGTGACGAAGGTATTCCCACTGGTTCTGTGATTCGGCAGAGACCTTGTACTTGCCGATGGTCTCCTCTTTGGTGTGGATCTGAAATCGTTTGGCGACCGGAAAATTGGGTAGCAGAATATCCCTAGTCAAGTGTATAGGCTCAACTTTATCAACGATCTCATTGGTGTTGTCTAGTGCCTCGGGCAGATCGGTAAAGGTCTTTTGCATCTGCGCGGTGGTCTTGAAGAAGAACTGATCGTTCGGAAAGGCAAATCGTTTGTTTCGCACGTTCACATCGTCGTCGGTGACTTCGCGTAAGGCGGGTGTCGACTGCTTTTCTCCTGTGTTGATGCAAAG
>DNMB01000025.1:1875-5039 GCA_003489485.1 Chitinophagaceae bacterium
CTGGCAATGATCTTTACGTTGTACTTACGGGCCCATTTGATGAGAAGCTCGTTTACTTTATCTTGTTCAGACAGCCCGTGTCGCTGCAGCTCTACGTAAAAGTCTTGTTGAAATATATTGAGCCACCAGCGAAATTCATTTTCTGCTTCTTCTTCGCCTTTTTTCAAAATAGCTTGGGGTACGGAGGCTCCCAGACAGCAGGTGGTCGCAATGAGACCCTCGGCATATTTTACGATGAGTTCTTTGTCGATGCGTGGGTATTTGCTGTACATGCCCTCCACATAGCCAAGAGAGGTCAGTTTGACCAGATTGTGATATCCTTTTTCATTCTTGGCCAGTAAGATCTGGTGATAACGTTTGTCTTTTTGGTCTTTGGTGAATGTTTTTTGATGCCTGTTCTCGGTCAAATAAAATTCACAACCTACGATAGGCTTTACTTTCAGATTTCCTTTTTCGTCTTTATGTCGGTAGGCCTCTGCCACAAATTCAAACACGCCAAACATATTGCCATGGTCGCTAATGGCGAGTCCGGGCATACCGTCGCCAATGGCTTTATTGTATAGCGATGGAATCGAAGCAGCTCCGTCTAGCAGAGAGAATTGCGTGTGAACGTGCAGGTGAGAAAACTTCATGGGAGATCAATAATAGTCAAATTAGTTACCTTTGCAAAATTCCTTATAACCGATTTGAGAACCCTGTTTTTTGCATACTATTTTTTGGGCGTGACGGCTTTTACGCTGCTCAGCGGCTGCTCTCTTTTGGCCCCGCTTTCTAAGCAAAGCGGCCCGGTAGTGCCGGAGGCTTCGCGTAAGGCCTCTCCCGAATTTTTGCACCCTGTTGCGGTAGATCAGCCGGCCTCTCCCGTTACTATGAGCAACTCTTCCGCCAAGGTCCGTAAAGCAGCACCCGCACCCGTTGGTCCATCGGTCAGCAACACGGTCCCGGTTCAGCCGGCTACACTGCGCTATACTGCTCCGCAGATCGAATCGGCATCGGCCGTTCAACTAAAATATGCCGTGTTGCTCGATACGGAGGTAGAGCAATTACCTCCCTCTGCCTTACTGGAGCAGATCGATCCGTGGATGGGAGTGCCTTACCGCTCAGGTGGAAATACCAAGGCCGGGGTAGACTGTTCTTCTTTTACCATGCAAGTTTTTGAGCAATGTTATGGTTGGAAACTGCCCCGCACGTCAAAACAGCAATATAGTTTTTGCGAACGCACCGATACAGCAGCTCTGTCTTATGGTGATCTGCTCTTTTATGCCACGCGAGGCAGAAGTGTATCGCACGTGGGGATCTATCTCGGTAACGGAAAGTTCGTTCATGCCTCGGTCAGTAGCGGAGTAACGGTCAGTGATATTGCTGACCCCTATTACCAGAAACGCTTTGTCTCCGCGGGTCGTGTTCCGGGCGCATCAACTCGTCAGTAGATCAGCGGAATCTTTTACGCAAGGTATCCATCAGTTCTGCAACGTCTGGCGTAAGTTGCAAACGATACACTCCGAACAAGTATACGGCCATAAAGGTTAGACTACGTAAGATCAATGCGGACCATCCACTGCTGTCTTTGAACAAGAAATAGCAAAGGGTCCATGCTCCTGCGGCTAGTAACAAGGCATAGAGAGTCTTTTTCGAAAAAGGTTGTAATCCAAACTCTTTCCATATAAAAAAAAGCCTAACGAGGTTGTAACAACCAATTGAGATTAGTTGAGCAATGGCTGTGCCGGTAATACCATATTTTTTTGTAAGCCAGTAGCTGAGGGGTAGCATAATGAACAATAATAAAATTCCGCTATTAAATTCAAAACGCCATTTTGGAGAGGTAACAATGATCTGTGAGTTTATCCCAGTCCCCATGTCAATTAGTTTTGTCAGTCCAAGAAACACCAAAACGGAAAATGCCTGTAAGTAGGTAGACTTAAGTTCGAAAGTCGATACTACATCCTTGTAGTTGATTAGCAATAAAACAAGTAAGCCTGCTCCTACGATAAGCTGGTTGATCGAGGAGCGTTGATAGATCTGCGAAATTGTTCGCATGTCTTTTTTTTTCCATGCTGTAGAAAGGGGGGCAACAGAAGCAGCTGCAACCCCTCTTTGTGGAACCTGCACTAAAGAGGCAACATTTTGCGCCAATGAGTAAAGGGCTACTTTTGACATGGCGTTGCTTAAAACTGATGCGATCAAAATCGTATCAAATACTTGAGCAATAGTAAAGATGAGTGTGCCAGAGTAGGTAAAAGTGGTGTATCTCGTAATTGATCCTTTTAATCGCCGACTTACTTTGCTAAGGGGTTTGCCCATGGGCAATTGCTTTCGATAAAGTAAGATCAGTAGCAAGAGTAGTGCAATAAGCGGATAGCTTAGCGAAAATAGCTTAATGAAGGTGTCATAATTTTTTATACATCCCCATGAAAAGCTGCCAATTAGTAAGAGGACAAAAGTTCGCCACCCCGCCTCTTTTAAAAAATGACTAGTGGCTGCTCTTTGTTGTTGCCAGTTCCAGGCCTCCAAAATATTAAAGAGCAGTAAGCCTGCCCCCAGAAGAAAAGTCCAGTGATAGTAGTTGACCAATTGGGGTGCATTTGTCGCATATTTTTTGATTACAAGTGGCTCTAGCCAGATACCCGCCGAGATCGCGGCGATACAGCCCATTGCCCCTAGCATGAGCGAAACGATTAGTTGATCATTTTTATCGAATCGAAGGTGGTCTCTATAGTATGGGTAGAACTTGTAAATAAAATAAGGTGCCCCTAGGTTGGCTGCGGAAGCTAGTAGGTTAGCTATGGCAATAAATGCGTTGTATAGGCCGAACTCTTCTTCAGAAAAAAGGCCCTCTTTAGTAAAAAAGTAGGTATTGAGCAGCCCAACGCCAAAGCCTGCATAGATGACCAATGTCGATAAAATGCTTTGCTTTCTGATCGCGCTCATTGCATAAAGATACTACCTGAAGGCTCAATTGACGCGGCGCAGCGTCCAATAGTAGTTGCCGTCCAAAGCCTGGGGGTCCAAATTGCCTTCGAGCGAAGTTTCGGTCCATTGCGTGGTAATCATTATCTGTCGTTGTCCCCACCGGACGGGCATGTGAAAGGTGTCGAGACAGTTTTGAAAGCGCAGTCTGATCTTGTTTTGGTCTATCTGGTATTCCAGTATCGGAATGGAGGTCG
>DNMB01000025.1:5425-6416 GCA_003489485.1 Chitinophagaceae bacterium
ACTTGTTTGGAGTCTACGGTGCGATGACGAAAATCTTTATTGAGACCTGTTAAGATGGCGCGAAAGATAGAATCATTGCCGATCATCTCTCGAATGTGATGCAACAAACCGGCCCCTTTGTTGTACATATCGCCGCTTCCCTCTTGGTTTACGCCATAGTCGCCGATCAGGGGTTTGTCGTTACGAATATTCTTTCTCACTCCACGGCAATATTCGCTGCCGGCTTTTTTCCCGTAGTGGTAATCAATAAAAAGGACCTCCGAGTACATGGTAAATCCTTCGTGCACCCACATATCTGCAATATCGTTGGTGGTGATATTGTTGGCAAACCATTCGTGTCCGCTTTCGTGAATGATAATGTAATCCCAGTCCTTGCCCCATCCACTTCCTGAGAGGTCTCTGCCCCGATAGCCATTTTTAAAACCGTTACCATAGGCGATGGCGCTCTGGTGTTCCATTCCAAGATGTGATGACTCCACCAGTTTGTATCCATCCTCATAAAAGGGGTAGGGGCCAAACCAATACTCAAAGGCATCAAGCATACGAGGTACATCACGACCAAAAGAGCTTTTTGCCTTCTCTTGATTATAGTCCAGTACCCAAAAGTCGAGATCGAGGTTTTTATCTTGTGCCCCCTTGTACTGGTCTTTCCAATGAACGTATTTACCGATGTATGGAACCAGGTTATAGTTATTGATAGGATTTACTACCTGCCACTGAAAACTGCGCCACCCTTCTTTGTATTTTGTTTCGCCTACCAAGCGGCCATTGGCTACGGCAGTAAGGGTATCGGGAACGATAACGGTTAGCAGGGCGCCACGGTCGGGCTCATCACTTTGGTGATCTTTACATGGGTACCACACACTGGCACCCAGGCCTTGACAAGCTACGGTCATCCAGGGTCTTCCTTCTTTATCTTTTGTAAAGATCCAGCCGCCATCCCAGGGCGGATTTTTTGCGACACGTGGAGCGCCACTGAAATAAACGGTCA